>NZ_WIWL01000200.1:0-31784 GCF_009600105.1 Pseudomonas sp. FSL R10-0056 | reverse complement strand
GCGAGTTCGCCTTCGGCGCGCTGGCGCAGGCGCAATTCGCGTACCAGCAGCCAGGTCAGCCACAGCAGGCCCAGGCACAGCAGCAGGGTTGCGCTGCCGATCAACAGGGCCGTGTGTCGCCAGTTGCTGAATATATGCTCGGTGGACAAAGCCACCACCACCAGCAAGGGTAACTCGCTGATCTGGGCGAAGTTGTAGAGGCGCTGCAGGTGATAGATACCGGACACGGCGGTAAAGCTGCCGTGGCGCTCGGTCAGAAAACGCAGGAAGATCGGCGTGTGCCCCAGGTCCTGGCCGGTATAGAACATGGTGGTGGCCGGGTACTGGATCAGCATGATGCCTTCGCTGCTGACCAGGCTGATATTACCCTTCGGGCCCAGGTCCAGGCCGCGAAACAGGTTCTGGAAGTAGCTCATCTTCATCAGGGCCACGGCGACGCCGCCAAACCTGCCGTCCGGGGTAGTGATCCTGCGGCTGAGTACCAGGCTCCAGTCATTGGGGGCATCGCTGGCAGGCAAGGGGCGGCTGATAAAGATGCCTTCAGTTTGCCCCTTGAGATGAACCTTGAACCAGGACTGTTGGCGAGCGTTGTTGAGCAGGGGCTCGACCGGGCGTGAGCCGGCAATCACCTTGCCGTCGGCATCCAGCACAAAAAAACCGGCATTGGACGGCGCCTCGGCCGCTCTGTCGAAAAGCAGGGGTTGTTGTGTCTGCGGCGAAAGCGAGGCCAGCGCCTGGCTTTGCACCAGGCTGACCAGGCTGTTGAGCGCCGAGTCATAGGTGGAAATGGTATTGCGGATATCACGGCTGATCAGCTGCACGATATTCAAGGCAGAGCGAGCCGCATCATCTTCGGTATTGCGGTATTCCCTGACCAGCAGGTAGCCGACGATGTTCACAATCGCAACCACCGACAAGGCGCTGGCCCAGACCAGCATGCGGCGGGTGATAACCGGTGTGCGCAGATGATATTTAATGGCTTGACCCTCTGAAGAAAAAACCATGTACAGCGGGCCTTTCATTCAAGGCTGGCACTCACTCAGGACAACTCTGCTGCACTGATTACGCAATTGCGCCCGGCCTTCTTGGCCTGATACAGGGCCTGATCGGCGCTGTTGATCAAGCCTGCTAGCTGGTCGCCAGGTTTAACCTGGCGGGTACTGACCCCCATGCTGGTGGTGAGCCGGCGATGGGAGGGCGTCAACGGTTCCAGTTGTTCGACGGCCTGGCGGATGCTCTGTGCCAGGTTGTACGCGCCACTGGCATCGGTATCGCTCAGCACCACTGCAAACTCTTCGCCACCATAACGGGCCGCCAGATCGGTGGAGCGGTGCATGCACTGCTGGATAGTCCGTGCCACACGTTTTAAGGCCTCGTCACCGTCCTGATGGCCATAGGTGTCGTTGAAATTCTTGAAATGGTCAATGTCAAACATGATCAGCGACAGCGGCTTGCCTGAGCGCTGCGCCCGCCGCCATTCCTGTTCCAGGGTCTGGTCCAGCTTGCGGCGGTTGGCCAGCCCGGTCAGCGGGTCGGTGGTTGCCAGCGCTTCGAGCTGGCGCTCGGCGCGTTGACGCAAATGCAATTCACGGCCCAGCAACCAGGTGAGGACAAGCAGGGCGCTACATAACATGAGCGTACCGATACCGACCAAAATGGCGTTACGCCTCCAGGCGCTGAACACATCCTCAGTGGCCAGTGAGACCACCACAATCAACGGCAGGTCACCGACCTCGGAAAAATTGTACAGCCGCTCATCGCCATCAATGCTGGAGAGGGCGATAAAACTGCCTCTGTGTTCTTGCAGAAAGCGGACAAACACGGGGTTGTTGCTCAGGTTGGTGTGCGCGTCGGCGGATGTCGGTTCGGGATGCTGGGTCAGTGGCGTGCCATCAGTACTGATCAGTCGGATAAATCCATGGGGTTCCAGGTCGAGCCTCTGGAACAGGGTCTTGAAATAGTCCAGCTTCATCTGCGCCACCGCGACGCCGAGAAACCTGCCGTCAGGCCCGGAAATCCGCCGGCTGAAGCTGATGCAGCAAATGCCATCGTTTTCAGCTGAGTCAAAAGGGTGGGAGATAAACAGGTTGGGGCTGTTGGAGTCACGGTGCTCCACAAAACTTGGCCAGTGGCTGAAGTTTTCTTTGGGGCTGACTTCAGTGCGTGAGT
Source organism: Pseudomonas sp. FSL R10-0056 (assembly GCF_009600105.1). NCBI lineage: Bacteria > Pseudomonadati > Pseudomonadota > Gammaproteobacteria > Pseudomonadales > Pseudomonadaceae > Pseudomonas > Pseudomonas sp. FSL R10-0056. Next base: position 29,615 of record NZ_WIWL01000200.1, on the reverse strand, counting down.
CGGCGACCAGGTCGCCTTGGGCATTGAGCAGGTAAAAGCCGCCATTGGCCGGGGTCTGTTCGGCTTTATCGAACAACAGCATATGTTTCAGCGGCAGGGAGACACTGTTCAGGTCGCTGCGTTTTGATACGTCGATCAGTGCGTTGAGCGCTGAGTCGTAGAGATTTACCGTGTTTTGAACGTCACGCCCGACCAACTGCACGATATTGAGGGAAGTGCGGATGGCGGCCAGTTCTGCGGTGCGGTGTTCGCGTACCAGCAGGAAGCTGACGATGCTCAGAATGGCAATGATTGAAACGCTTGTGGCGCCGATCAGCAGGCGTAGGGTCAGCACGTTACTGCGCAAGATATGCTTGATGGCCATGCTCATTGTCGCCCTGGGTTCGGCCCCATAAAATGAACGCAATCATATGAAAAGGCCAGCTTTACGCTGGCCCTTTGTTCATGGATTAAAACACATCAATAGGATAGTCGATGATCACCCGATACTCATCCACATCGCTGTCCACGCTCTGGTAGGCCGTGTTGCCGCGGTTGGTGGCCCAGCGCAGGGTCACTGCCAGATCCTTGGCCTTGCCTTCCTGGATCACGTACTTGAGGCCCAGGTCGCGTTCCCAGTGATGGGCGTTCTTGCCTTCCGGGTTGTACCAGTTGCTGTAGCCGATGCTGTCGGGGTCGGCCTTGGTCAGGTCCAGCTCACCCCGTGAATACGACGCACTGGCGGTCAGGCCGGCGATTCCGAGGCCGGCAAAGTCATACTCATATTGCAGCTTCCAGGAACGCTCGTTCGGGCCGTTGAAGTCCGAATATTGCTGCGAGTTGTCCAGGTAAACGCTGTCGCCCTGATAGATATAGTCGAAAGGCGTGTTGCCATTGACCCGCTGGTACACCGCGGTCACCTTGTGGCCGTCAATGCCGAGGGCCAGGTGCAGGCTGAAGGTGTTGTTGTCGATATCGCCCAGCAGGGCCTTGCCGGTGTCCTGGGTGTGATAGTAGTGCAGGCCGGGGTTGAGGGTGATGCCCTCGCTCATCTCCCAGGTGTAGTCAAAGTCGTAGTAGTACTGGTTCCAGATATCCTGCAACTGGGCGGCGTAGAGGTTGCTGGTGATTTCTGGCACGCCGCTCCAGGACGCGCCGGCCCAGGTGATGTGCTTGCTGCTTTGATCGCCCAGGTCACCGTAGGTGGTGGTCAGGCGGCGCATGCCACTCTGGTTGTAAGGTTTTTCAAAACTGACCTGGCCGCCTTCGAACATCCAGCCTTCGAAGCTGGTGTTGGTCAGGCTGACACCGCGAAAGGTCTGCGGCAACATGCGGGTTTCACCGCCGGCTATTACCGGATTGGTGAGGAACATATCACCGGCTTTGAGCTCGGTATCGAAGGCGCGGATTTTCAGTGCGGCACCGGCAGACGAAAAGGCGGTAGGCGCTTTGCCGTTGCCATCACTGACTGGCAGGATGCTGCTGCCATCGGTGCCACCACCGCCATCGAGCTTGAGCCCGAGCAAGGCGTAGGCATCCAGGCCGAAACCTACCGTACCCTGGGTGAAGCCCGATTCGAACTTGCCGACAAAACCCTGGCCCCATTCCTTGCTGTCATCAGCATGGGGGCTGCGGATATCGTGGTTCATATAGTAATTGCGGGCGTGGATCTTAAGGCTGGAACCTTCGATAAAACCGTCTTTGGTTGAGTCTTCGTCGGCGTGGGCGTAGGTGGGGATCGTTGCAGCCAGGGCAATGAATAACGGACTGAGTTTGTGTGAGTACTTCACCAGTTTGTTGCTCCTTGAAAGTGGCGGCAGTTTTTATTTTCTTTGCAAATTCTGTTCTTGTTCGAAGGGCTCCCAGTGTTGGCAGCGCTTTTTTTAAAACAAAAAAAAGCCGCTATGATAGCGGCTTTTGAAACAGTCAGTCACATGTGTGACAGATGACCGACTGGGTCGGGAAGTCTGCGAGTGAGCAATCAGCTGTCTTTGGCTTGATCGGAAACACTGGCTTTTGCCTGTGTAGGCTGCGGTTTTGCGTCGTTTTGATGGCGTGCTGTCAGCTCTGACTGATGCTGTTCAAACGATGCCGCGCGGGCCGCATTTTGTGCGACGAATGCAGGGGACTCTTCCGCCATGGCCAAAGGCGACAACAACAAAGACGACAAAACGAAAACGCTAGCCATACCCATACTGCTGGACATTTCAAAGACCTTCTTGCTTAGCAAGTGCTGTGTGATGGGTTAAATCTATAGCGCCAGGCAGGGGCGAAAAAGCCTTGTTTTAGACAAGGACTTTTGCGTTTTGAGTAACAAATGCGAGGGCCGTGGACTAGAGCCTCGGCAGCTACAGGAAAACTGCAACTGTGGGAGCGAGCCTGCTCGCTCCCACAATAGGGCTTGACCTGCAACAGAGTATCTACAGTGCTACAGGTCAAGCGGGCAGATCCAACCCGAATGTATTGCGCCCGCCGTCGCTGTGCACAAACACCTCGCCGCCATGCATCTGTGCAATCGCCTTGACGATGGCCAACCCCAGCCCGTGGTTGGCACCGCTGTTGTGGCGGGCCGCGTCCACCCGGTAGAAACGCTCGAACAAGCGCGGCAAGTGTTCTGCGGCAATCGGTAGGCCGGGGTTGCTGATGCTGATTATGGCCCGCCCGGAATTCTGCTCGATCGACACCTCGATCGTTTGCCCGGCTTCGGTGTGCTGCACGGCATTGTTCAGCAAGTTGATCAGCGCCCGGCGCAGGTGGGGTTTTTCGATATTGACCCGGGCATCGCCGCTGACCCGCACCACAACCCGGGCGTCTTCAAGAATAAACTCCAGATACTCCAGGGTGGTCGCCACTTCATCAGCCAGGGAGGCGCTCGACAGCTTGCTGGCCTTGCTGCCCTGATCGGCGCTGGCCAGGAACAGCATGTCGTTGATGATGCTGCGCAGGCGCTCAAGCTCTTCGAGGTTCGACTGCAGCACTTCAAAGTAATGCTCGGCCGAACGCCCCCGCGTCAGCGCCACCTGGGTCTGGCCAATCAGATTGGTCAGCGGCGAACGCAGTTCATGGGCCACATCCGCATTGAATGACTCCAGCCGGGTCCAGGCCTGCTCGACGCGGTCCAGGGTCGAATTGAAGGCACTGACCAGTTGGTCCAATTCCGGAGCCAGCGGTGCCAGGTGCAAACGCCCCGACAGGCGCGGTGGAGCCAGCTTTTGCGCTTCTTCAGACAGCTTGATCAGCGGCTTGAGGCCGATGTGCGCCACCCAATAGCCGAGCAATGAGGCCAGCAGTACGCCAATCGTTGCCAGACTTATCAGGGCAAGCAGCAAGTGATGCTGGGTCTGGCGAAAGGTCTGGGTATCGATGGCAATCAAAAAGCGCAGCGCCGGGCGCTGCTCTTTGGCTGGAATTTCGCTGATCAATACTTTGAACGGGTAGGCCTGGCCGGGCAGGCGCAAGTCCCGCACGCCCACGGGTCCTTGGGCAAATTTGCGCACGGCTGCCTCGGGGTTGCCGTACTCATAGGCCGGGTCTGAACTGATCGCCCAAAACCGGATGCGTTTGTCCTCTTCGCTGAGCAGCTTGAGCTTGGTGCTCATCTTGGCCCAGTGCTCGGCGTTGCCGTAGCGGTTGATCGATGACTCAAGCACGCTGTAGCGGGCATCCAGCTCTGCTTCAGGCAGGCGGCCGATACTTTTGTCGACCTGCTGGTACAGCGCTCCACCAATCAGCACAAACACCAGTAATGCCACCAGGGCGAACATTGCGCTCAGGCGCATGGCGATGGAGTTCAGGGCGGCGGGGCGCTTAAACACTGCGCCGCTCCAGCACGTAGCCCATGCCGCGAATGGTGTGCAGCAGCTTGTGTTCGAATGGCCCGTCGAGCTTGGCGCGCAAGCGTTTGATCGCCACTTCGACCACGTTGGCGTCACTGTCGAAATTGATGTCCCAGACCATCTCGGCAATGGCGGTCTTGGACAGGATCTCGCCCTGACGACGGGCCAGCACGCTGAGCAATGAAAACTCCTTGGCGGTCAGGTCCAGGCGGGCTCCGGCGCGGCTGGCCTTGCGGCTGATCAGATCTATCCACAGGTCGTCGACGGTCACTTGCACCGGTTCGTGACCGCCGCTGCGGCGGGTCAGGGCTTGCAGGCGGGCGACCAGCTCCAGGAACGAGAACGGTTTGCCCAGGTAATCGTCAGCGCCTTCGCGCAACCCGCGTATGCGGTCTTCCACCCGTTCGCGGGCGGTGAGCATGATCACCGGGGTTTGCTTGCGCGCGCGCAAGGCCCGCAGTACGCCAAAGCCATCGAGGCCAGGCAGCATCACATCGAGCACGATCACGGCGTAATCGCTCTCCATTGCCAGGTGCAGACCTTCGATGCCGTCGCGGGCCACATCCACTGTGTAACCCTGCTCGGTCAGGCCGCGGTGCAGGTAGTCGGCGGTTTTTTCTTCATCTTCAATAATCAGAACGCGCATGACCCGCCTCAGTGATTCGTCGCCAGCAAGCTGACGGGTTTGGAACGATGGAACAGTCGTTCAAGCCACAAGTATATGACCGGCGTGGTAAACAGCGTCAGCGCCTGGCTCACCAGCAGCCCGCCGACAACGGCAATCCCCAGAGGCTGGCGCAGTTCGGCGCCGGTGCCGTAGCCCAGCATCAGCGGCAGGGCGCCGAGCAGCGCGGCGAGAGTGGTCATGATGATCGGCCGAAACCGCGTGATACACGCCTGGTAGATGGCCTCTTCGGGGCTCAGGCCACGGGTGCGCTGGGCATCGAGGGCAAAGTCGATCATCAGGATGCCGTTTTTCTTGACGATACCGATCAGCAGCACCAATCCGATCAGCGCCATGATCGAGAAATCCTGGCCACATATCCACAGCATCAGCAGCGCGCCAAGCCCGGCCGAGGGCAGGGTGGAGATGATGGTCAGCGGGTGTACAAAGCTCTCGTACAGCACCCCCAGAATGATATACACCGCCACCAGCGCCGCGAGGATCAACCACGGCTGGCTGGCCAGCGAACTTTGAAAGGCCTGGGCGGCGCCCTGAAAGTTGCCACTGATGGTGCCGGGCATGCCGATGTCGTTTTTTGCCTGATTGAGCATCAGCACCGCATCGCCCAGGGCCACGCCGGGGGCGAGGTTGAACGACAGGTTGGCGGCCGGGAACATGCCGTCATGGCTGATGGACAACGGCCCGCTGATGGGCGCATCGACCCTGGCCACGGCCGACAGCGGCACCATTTCCCCGGTCAGCGGCGAGCGCAGGTAGAAGTAATTGAGGCTTTCGGCCTTGCCACGCTGCTGCGCGTCGACTTCCAGAATCACGTTGTACTGGTTGGTCTCGGTCTGGAACTCATTGACCTGGCGCTGACCGAAGGCGTCGTACAGTGCTTCATCGACATCGGTGGCGGTCAGGCCAAAGCGCGCCGCCGCATTACGGTCAATGCTGATATGGGTGATGCTGCCCCCCAGTTGCAGGTCGTTGGACAGATCTCGAAAGGCCGGATTGGCGCGCAGTTTTTCGGTCAGGCGCTGGGTCCAGGTGGTGAGCGTCGGACCATCGTTGCTCTTGAGCACATATTGATACTGACTACGACTGGGGCCCGAGCTGAGGTTGATATCCTGGCCGGCACGCAGGTACAGCACGATGCCAGGCACCTTGGCCAGTTGCGGGCGAATGCGGTCGATAAATTCGCTGGCCGACACGTCGCGCTGGCCGCGGTCCTTGAGGGCAATCCAGAAGCGGCCGTTGGCGATGGTCTGGTTGCTGCCGGTCACGCCCACGGCATGGGAGAACGCCTGCACGGCCGGGTCGTTGCCGATGATCTCGGCCAGCGCCAGATGCTTTTGCGTCATGTCCGGGAATGAAATGTCGGACGCCGCCTCGGTGGTGCCGAGTACAAAGCCGGTGTCCTGCACCGGAAAAAAGCCCTTGGGGATCAACACATAGCCGGCGATAGCCATGGCCAGGGTCACGGCGAAAATCCCCAGCATCAATCGCTGATGCGCAAGGGCCCGCTTCAGGCCTTTTTCATAGAGGCCCAGCAGGCGCTCGCCAAAGCCCGGCCTGGCATCGGGCTTGTGTTCCGGTGTGCGCATAAACAGCGCGGCCAGTGTGGGCGCCAGGGTCAGCGATACCACCACGGAAATCATGATGGTCGAGGTCGCGGTCAGGGCGAACTCCTTGAACAACCGCCCGACCACCCCGCCCATAAACAGCAGCGGGATAAATGCGGCCACCAGTGAGACGCTGATGGATACCACGGTAAAGCCGATCTCGCTGGAGCCCTTGATCGCTGCGTCGCGCATGCTTTCTCCGGCTTCCAGATGGCGGTGGATGTTCTCCACCACCACAATCGCATCGTCCACCACAAAGCCCACCGCCACCACAATGGCCACCAGCGTCAGGTTGTTGAGGCTGAAGCCCAGCACATACATCAGTGCGAAACTGGCGATCAGCGACACGCCGAGTACCGCCGACACAATCAGCGTGGCCGACCACTGGCGCAAAAACAGCGCCATCACCGCAACCACCAGCAGCACGGCGATCAGCAGGGTGATTTCCACTTCATGCAGGGAGGCGCGAATGGTCTTGGTGCGATCGCTCAGCACCGTCACTTCGACCGAAGCCGGAAGCATGGCCTGCAGACCGGGCAGGGCGGCCTGGATGCGGTCTACCGTGTCGACGATATTGGCCCCCGGCTGGCGCGAAATCACCAGGTTGAGCCCCGGCTGGTGGCCCGACCAGGCCTGAACATAGTCGTTCTCGGAACCGTTGATAACCCGTGTCACATCCCGTAGCTGCACGGGGGCGCCATCCTTGTACGAGACGATTAACTGGCCATATTCATCCGCGTCGAACAACTGGTCGTTGGTCGACAGCGTAGAAATGCTCGACGGGCCATACAGCGCGCCCTTGGCCAGGTTGAGGCTGGTTTGCTGGATCGCCAGGCGGATATCGGCCAGGGTCAGGCCGATGGCCGCCAGCTTGTCGGCCGAGGCCTGGACGCGGATCGCCGGGCGTTGCTGACCGGTGATATTGATCAGGCCCACACCATCAATCTGGCTGATTTGCCGGGCCAGCAGGGTTTCGACGTAATCGCTCAGTTCAGTGCCTGGCATCTGCAGCGAACTGATGCTGAGGATCAGTACCGGGCTGTCGGCCGGGTTGACCTTCTTCCAGGTCGGCAGGGTCGGCATGTCCTTGGGCAGTTTGCCGGACGCGGTGTTGATCGCTGCCTGAACCTCTTGCGCGGCGGTGTCGATGCTTTTGTCGAGGGTGAATTGCAGGGTCAGGGTGGTCGAGCCCAGGGCGCTGCTGGAGGTCATCTGGGTCATGCCGGGGATGGCGCTGAATTGCACCTCCAGGGGCGTTGCCACCGAAGACGCCATGGTGTCCGGGCTGGCGCCGGGCAATTGCGCAGATACCTGGATGGTCGGGAATTCCGCCTCGGGCAAGGGCGCCACGGGTAACCGGGGAAAGGCAATCAGCCCCACCAGCACCAGGGCGAAGGTCAGCAATACCGTGGCGACCGGGTGATCGACACACCAGGCGGACACCGAGCGGCTGCGGGTCATGGCTGCACCCGGGCAGCCGTTGGCCCGCTCAGGACTTCAACCCGCGAGCCGGACTTGAGCCGCGACTGGCCATCGCTGACCAGTGTGTCGCCGGGGTTGACGCCGGTGATGATGCTCAGTTCGGTGTCCTGAAAAGTCAGCTGCACGGGAACGGTTTCGACCTTGTCGCCGCTGACCCGGTAGACGAAGTAATTATCCAGCCCGCGCTGCACCACTTGCGGTGGCACCACCAGGGCGTTGCGGTCCAGTCCGGTCTGGATTTCGACATTGACCAGCTGGCCGGGCCACAAGCTTTGCGTGGAGTTGTCGAACTGAGCCTTGGCCTTGATTGTGCCGGTGGTTGCCGAGACCTGATTGTCGATCAGGCTAAGGCGGCCCTCGCCCAGTTGCGTGCCGCTGCTGTCGGTATTGCCTACAAAGGCTTTGACCCGGGCCGGTTGTTTGGCCGTGAGCAAGTCGTGGAGCAGGGGCAAGTGCTGCTGGGGCAGGGAAAACTCCACGGCAATGGGGGCGATCTGGGTCACGGAAAACAGCCCCTGGGCATCGCTGACCCTTAGAAAGTTACCCGCATCTACTGCGCGAATGCCCACGCGCCCGCTGACCGGGGACTGGATTTGCGTATAGGACAACTGCACCTGTGCCGCGGCAATCGCCGCCTGATCACCCTGTGCCGAAGCCTTGAGCTGATTGACCAGGGCTTGCTGCTGATCGAGGGTTTGCCGGGACACGCCATTGTCCACGCTCAACAACTGATAGCGCTTGAGGTCGGCCAATGCGACCTGCAGTTGCGCCTGGTTTTGTCCCAGTTGGGCCCTGGCCTGATCCAGGCTGGCCTTTATCGAGCGGTCATCGAGAGTAGCCAGCAGGTCGCCAGCCTTGACCGTCTGGCCTTCCTTGACCCGAATACCCGTGAGGATGCCGTCGATTTGCGGACGTATGATGACGCTGTGCAGCGACAGTACGGCGCCAATCCCGTTGATATAGCGCGGTACATCCTGTTGCAGGACTTGCACGACCCGCACCGGCACTGGCGCGCTACCTGCCGATTTGCCGGGCGCCGGGCGATTGAGCCACCAGACGCTGCTACCCATCAGGGCAATCAGCAGCGTGCCCAGCAAGATTTTTTTGGTTTTATTGGGCATGCCGGATAGACGCCGTGTGCGTGGAATGGGGGCTTATAGAAAGGTTATAGCGTGTGGACCCGGTCATAACGGTGACGGCTAACTGACATTTGTGACAGCTTTAAGGTTTGTAGCAGCTGCCTCGTTCCTTCGGCAGCTGCTACGTCACGGGTTTTCACCGCGGGTTGGATTATTTTTACGACCAGCGAGTGCAACCTATACAGGGTGCGCAGGTATACTGGGCGGTCTTGCGCCATCCGGCCTGTTTATTTCCCGTATATCGGAGCTTTCATGACTTCTCCTACACCAACGACCGCTCCTGATGCCGTGAGCACCGAGAACCTCGATACCCCGGAAAAACCGGTCATTCCTGCGTTCACTTTTCCGTTCAAGCCATCGGAGTTTGCCAAGGCCAAGTCCCAGGGCAAGGCGTACTACCAAAAAAGCGGCCTCGGCGGTCATGATAAAACCCCTAACGCGCCCCCTCATGGCACCCGCAAAACCATGGGCAAACGCTAATTTTATGCCCTAAAAAGTGGCAATATGCCATTAGTGTTTGTTCAGGCCTGATTAACTCCTTTAGTCATGCGCCAGATCAGTATTTGCTTAATAGGTGCGCTTAGAGTCGACGACCCTGCCGACTCTTCTCTAATAATCCGAGCGCGCCCGTCATGAAAATCAATCTACCGATTACCGGCCGACCCGTTGATTTTGCCCCCGACGCCAACATCCTCTCCACCACTGATCTCGACAGCACCATCACCTACGCCAACCCTGACTTTATCGAGGTCAGCGGTTATGAACTGAGCGAGTTGCTGGGCACCCCGCACAACCTGCTGCGCCATCCCGACATGCCGCCCGCCGCTTTCAGCCATATGTGGCAGACCCTCAAGGCGGGGCGCTCGTGGATGGGTATGGTGAAAAACCGTTGCAGAAACGGTGATCACTATTGGGTCAGCGCCTATGTCACGCCGGTGATGAAAAATGGCGAGACCGTCGAGTACCAATCCGTGCGTACCCACCCGACTCCTGAACGTGTCGCGGTCGCCGAGGCCCACTACGCCGCTCTACGCTCGGGGCGCAAGCCGCTGTTGCCGGCCGGCTTGCGCCTTGGCTTGGGGGGCAGGCTGGCATTGTTTGTCAGTGCCGTATTTGGCGCCGTTACAGCCGTGGGCACGCTGTGGCTGGCCAGCGTTGACGCACAGGCCGGGCTGTTGATCTGGCTGCTGGGCAGTCTGTTGAGTTCGCTGGCCATTGCCTGGTTGCTGCGGCCTTTGCATGCATTGACCCGTCGCGCCAAAGGCGTTGGCGACAATCCGTTGAGCCAGCAGATTTATACCGGGCGCCGTGATGAGTTCGGCCAGATCGAGTTTGCCCTGCATATGCTTGAGGCCCAGGTCGGCGCTGTGGTGGGGCGTATCGGTGATGCCTCGCAGCGATTGGCCGGGCACGCCAGCGAACTGGTTCAGCATCTGCAAAGCAGCCATGCCAGCACCTTGAATCAACAGTTGGAGACCGATCAGGTGGCCACTGCTATCAACGAAATGGCGGCGAGTGTGGCGCAGGTAGCGATCAACGCCCAGCAGGCGTCGCAAGCAGCCGATCGGGTGCAAAGTGAAACCCGTGAAGGCCATCAGCTGGTGACGCAAAGCCGCAGCACGGTGCAGCACCTGGCGACGGAGCTGGAGCGAGCCACCGAGGTGGTGCATCATCTGGAAAGTCACAGCAGCGATATTTCCTCGGTGCTGGAAGTGATCCGCAGTATTGCCGAACAAACCAATTTGCTGGCGCTCAACGCCGCTATCGAAGCGGCCCGCGCAGGTGATCAGGGCCGCGGCTTTGCCGTGGTGGCCGATGAGGTCCGTGGTCTGGCCCAGCGTACGCAGCAGTCGACCAGTGAAATCCAGGCCATGATCAGCGCTCTGCAAGAAGGTGCCCGGGCGGCGGTGCAGGTCATCCAGCAAAGCAGTGAATACGCTCAGAGCAGTGTCAATCAGACCCAACTGGCCAGTTGCGCGCTGGACGGGATCAGTGCACAAGTTCAGAAGATCACCGAGATGAGTGTGCAGATCGCCTCGGCGGTCGAAGAGCAAAGCGTGGTCAGTGAAGATATCAACCGTAATATCGCCGGGATTCGCAGTGCCTGTGACGTCACTGTGGATGCCGGGCAACAGAGCCATCGCCATTCAGGGGATGTCGCCGAGCTGGCCGCAGGTTTGCGCTCGCTTGCGCAAGAGTTCTGGCAAACCCGGCGCTAAAGCGCCTCGCGCTGGATCAGGGTCATGCCGTGCTTGTCGTACAGGCGCCGGGCGTTGTGGTTGTGCTCCATGACCTTGAGATCCAGGCAAGCCTCACGGCGCTGGCGGAAAACGGCAAAGACATGGTTGAGCAGTGCGCCGCCCAAGCCCCGGCCCCGGTGGTGCGGGTGTACCGCCAGATCCTTGAGGTAGGCGCTGGTCCAGGCCTGGGCAACCGCAACGGCCTGGCCCTCCAGGAGGATCACAAAACACAGTGCGGGATCGTACTCGGGGTCATGCTGCAGGCCGTGTTGCCAGTCCTGCAGGGTTTGGATGCTACCGGTGCCGTCGGTATGGCTCAGGCTGATCAGGGCATGTACCGGTTGCAGCAGCTCCTCGGTGAGTGCCACCAGGGTGAAGCCCTGGGGCCAGTGGGCCGGTGGCAATGGCTGGCGCAAATCTTTGCGCAGCAACAGGCAATACTGGCTCATGCTACTCAGTAACCTTGCTCGGCAACCGTGCGCGCGGCGAGGATCAAGCACTGTGTAAGCTCCGGCGAAGAGAACTTGGTCAGCACCGCATTGGCCCCCGCCAGGCGCGCCTTTTCGCTGTTCATCGCGCTGTTGAGCGAGGTGTGCAGCAGCACATACAGATGGGCAAAGTCCGGGGTGTCGCGCACGGTACGGGTAAAGGCGTAGCCATCCATTTCCGACATTTCGATATCCGACACCAGCACGTTGATCTGATCCGGCGTGCCTTGCAGCTCCAGTAACCGCTCGATGGCTTCCTTGGCGCTGCGTGCGGTGTGGCAATGCAGGCCCAGGTTGCGCAGGGTAATGACCGACTGTTGCAGGGCCACCTGACTGTCATCCACCACCAGAATGCGGGCATTGGCCAGCAGTTTTGACTCTTCTTTGCTGAGGCTGTCGCTGGCGTCCTCGACCTTGGCCGGGGCGATGCCGTGGATTACTTTTTCGATATCCAGCACTTGCACCAGTACACCGTCGACCTGGGTCACACCGGTGATATACGAGCGCTTGCCAGAGCCGTAGGGCGGCGGACGGATATCGGTGCTCAGGCAGTGCACGATTTTGCTCACCGCCTGCACATGCAGCCCCTGTTTGGAGCGGCTGACATCGGTGACGATCAGGCAACCAGCGTCCGGGTCGAGCAGCGGCTGCTCGCCGATGGCACGGCTCAGGTCGATTACCGACAGTGCCGCGCCGCGCAACACGGCGATGCCTTTAACATTGGGGTGGGACTCGGGCATTTTGGTCAGCGGCGGACAGGGAATGATTTCACTGACCTTGAGCAGGTTGATCGCCAACAACTTGCCGCTGCGCAGAGTGAAGAGCAGAAGGGAGAGTGAGTCTGCGCGGGCATTGTTCGATGACATAAAAATCTTCTGTGCTGGGAGCGATACGGGGTTATCGACCTGAATGTTACGGGCTTTAACCGGCCGGCATAAATCCCCTTGTAGATACTCTGTTGCAGGTCAAGCCCTATTGTGGGAGCGAGCCTGCTCGCGAACGACCTTCGCGAGCAGGCTCGCTCCCACAGTTGCAGTGTTCCTGCAGCTGTCGAGCCTGCGTTCCTCGGCAGCTGCTACGGGATCAGGGTTTCAGGCCCAACCGTTTGGCCATGCGGGCCAGGTTTGCCCGGTCAAGCCCCAGCTCCCGCGCCGCACTGGCCCAGTTGTGCTGATGGCGTTCCAGGCAGGTGCTGATCAGCTGGCGCTGGTAATTTTCAGTGGCCTGGCGCAAGTCGCCCACGGCATCCGACAGGCTCTGGGGGGCGATCGGCGCAGCGCTGGCGCCGGAGGTCGGCAAATCCAGATCCGCCGCCGTCAGGGTCAGGATGCGCGGCCGCGAGCTGCAATTGCCCAAGGCTTTAAGGGCGCTGCGGCCAATCAGGTGTTCCAGTTCGCGCACATTGCCCGGCCAGGAATACTGCACCAGCGCCGCCTGCGCGTCGGGACTCAGGCGCAGGCTGCCCAGGCCCATGCGCGAGCGGTTTTGCTCCAGGAAAAAGCCGCTCAGCAGCAACACATCACGGCCGCGTTCGCGCAAGGCTGGCACCCTGAGCGGGTAAACGCTAAGGCGATGGTAAAAGTCGGCGCGGTAGCGACCGCTGCGCACTTCTTCGGCCAGGTCGCGGTTGGTGGCTGCGATCAGGCGTACGTCGACCCGGTGCTCCTGATCTGAGCCCAGGCGTTGCAACTGCCCGCTTTGCAGCACCCGCAACAGCTTGGCCTGCACGGTCAGCGACAGCTCGCCCACTTCATCCAGAAACAACGTGCCACCGTTGGCAAGCTCGAACTTGCCGCGTCGGTCGTTGGTGGCACCGGTAAAGGCACCGCGCACATGGCCGAACAGTTCGCTTTCAACCAGCGTGTCGGGCAAGGCCGCGCAGTTAAGGCTGATCAGCGGTTTGTCTGCCCGTGGCGAGGCTGCGTGAATAGCCTGGGCCACCAGCTCCTTGCCGACACCGGTTTCACCGGTTATCAGTACCGTCAGGTCGCTGCCGCCCACCAGGGCAATTTCTTCCAGCAAGCGTTTGTGCACCTTGCTCTGGCCGATCAGCTCCTTGTTGGGCGAGCCATTGGCTTGCCGATAGAGTTCGGCCTTGCGCTGCTCATCCTCGACCCGCAATGCCAGCCGTTCGATCCGTTGAGCCACATTGACCGTAGCGGCAGCCAGGCTGGCAAAGGCCTGCAGGTCATCCAGCGAGACCGGCTCGAAGCGTTTGGAATCCAGTGCGTCGAGGGTTAGCAGCCCCCATGGGCGCTCTTCGACAAACAGCGGGCAGCCCATGCAGTCGTGGACTTCCAGGTGTTCGGCCAGCCCGTCGACCAGGCCGTCGTAGGGGTCTGGCAGTTCGCAGTTGCTGGGGAAACGGGTGGGCCCTGGACTTGCGAGCAAAGCCTGAAAGCGCGGGTGCTCGCTGACTTTGAAGCGCCGCCCCAGGGTGTCCAGGCTCAAGCCATCAACAGCCAACGGCACCAGCCATTCGCCATCCAGTCGCAGCAGGGCTGCGGCATCGCAAGGCAGCAGGGTGCGCAGCGCGTGCAGCAAGCGGCGATAGCGTTCGCTCTCGGGCAGATCACGGGACAGATCGTCCACCAGCGGCAGCAGGGTGGTCAGTAGCAGTTTTGCAGTCATTTTGACCTCGCGTAGTCTTTATGACTATATAGTAACTCGTGTCAAAATGACTATATTTGTATTAACTTGCTGATTTTAAAGGGTTTAATTGTTGGCACGGAAACTGATAAGTAAAGGGTAATTGTTGAAGCCTAAGTGCTCAGGAGTCACCCATATGCTTACTGCTCAGGATCGTGCCATCGTTAAATCTACCGTGCCACTGCTGGAAAGCGGCGGTGAAGGACTGATTACCCACTTCTATCGCATGATGCTTTCGGAATACCCGCAAGTGCGTTCGCTGTTCAACCCGGCCAACCAGGCCAGTGGCGACCAGCCGCGAGCACTGGCCAACGGCGTGCTGATGTATGCACGGCACATCGATCAGCTGGACCAGTTGGGCGATCTGGTGGCCCGGATCATCAACAAGCATGTTGCGTTGCAAATCCTCCCTGAGCACTACCCAATTGTTGGCAGCTGCCTGCTGCGGGCTATTGAAGAAGTGCTGGGCAGCGACATCGCGACCCCGCAAGTGCTCAGCGCCTGGGGAGCGGCCTACAACCAGTTGGCCGATATCCTGATCGGTGCCGAAGCTGCCATCTACGACGAAAAAGCTGCAGCACCCGGCGGCTGGCGCGGCGGGCGCGAGTTCAAACTGGCTGCCAAAATCCAGGAAAGTGCTGAAATCACTTCGTTTTACTTCCGCCCGGTAGACCAGCAACCGATCCTCGACTTTGCCCCGGGCCAGTATATCGGTCTGAAACTCATGATCGATGGCGAAGAAGTGCGTCGCAACTACTCACTGTCGGCGCTGGCTCAGGTCGGTCGCTACCGTATCAGCGTCAAGCGCGAGAAGGGTGGGGTGGTGTCAAACTTCCTGCACGACCGTCTGAATGTGGGCGATACCCTGGAGCTGTTCCCGCCAGCGGGCGACTTCACCCTGGCCAATAGCGAAAAACCGCTGGTGCTGATCAGTGGCGGTGTGGGCATAACACCGACCCTGGCGATGCTTGAAGCGGCCCTGGCGACAAAACGCCCGATCCACTTTATCCACTGTGCCCGCAATGCCGATGTGCATGCCTTCCGCACATGGATCGATGAACTGGCAGACCAGCATCCGCAATTGAAGCGTTTCTACTGCTATGACGAGCAGGGCGAGTCTGCAAATCATGTAGGGCTTTTGACCGAAGAAGTACTGGCTCAGTGGTTACCGCAAGAGCGTGACCTGGATGCCTACTTCCTGGGGCCAAAAGGCTTTATGGGGGCGGTCAAGCGTCATCTCAAAGCCCTGGGTGTGCCGGAGCAGCAAAGCCGCTACGAGTTCTTCGGCCCGGCAGCCGAGCTGAAGTAGGGCGCGTGGCAGCTGCCGAGGAACGAAGGCTGCTACAAGAGGCAGGCAAGACCTTAATCCCCCATTAATCCCCTTGCGCCACTTTTCCTGCAACGTTCAGATACATCCAGGCCCGGGGTCTGGGTGTAAACTGTGCGGCTTACACATAATCAGGCAAAGGGACGCGGGATGACCAATGACATGTTGCAACTGGGCCGGGAGAAACGCTTCCTGGTCCTGCTCGGGGTGATCTGCCTGGCGCTGATCGGCGGCGCGCTGTACATGCAGATCGTGCTCGGCGAGGCACCTTGCCCGCTGTGTATCCTGCAACGCTATGCACTGCTGCTGATCGCGATCTTTGCCTTTATCGGTGCAGCCATGCCTGGCCGGCGCAGCCTCACCGTGTTTGAAGTGCTGGTGGTGCTCAGTGCCATCGGTGGTATTGCCGCCGCCGGGCGCCACGTCTATATCCTCGCTCACCCGGCCGTGAGCTGCGGTCTTGATGTGTTGCAGCCAATCGTCGATGGTCTGCCGTTGGCAGCCGTGTTCCCCCTGGGGTTTCAGGTCGACGGGTTTTGCTCCACCCCATACCCGCCGGTGCTTGGTCTGTCGCTGGCACAGTGGGCACTGGTGGCCTTTGTAATGACTGCGGTGCTGGTGCCACTGGGCATCTATCGCAACCGGAAACAATCGAGCTGAGCCAGCCACCAATTTTTGCTTGAGCAGCCTCGTGCTTCCTTCGGCAGTGCGGGGCGTTTTTTTGTCCCTGCGCAAATGTAAAGAAGGCGTGATCCTCACGTCGAAAAAGGCTGTGCGACACTGCGACATATTGTCACGCGCAGGGTGTCGCAGGGCTGGTTTTGGTCTGACCAGTGGTCTTTTAAACGTATGACTTCGTGTAACCCAGCTGAGGCATTTTGACGCTGGCAAAGGGGTTGAAATCAGGGTTGCGAGACTCAACGCAAATCGGCTGTAGCCCTTTTTATTTGGGCGTTCAGGCGGGGTCAGGGGGGTGTGTTCATGCGCTAAAAAGGGGCATAAAAGTGCAGGGCTAAAGACGTGCTACAACTCTGTTTCAAGGGGGGGCTTGAACGCTTGGCGTAATAATAGGCAGGGATTGTTACCGTACCCGATAAGAATTATTTCGGGATGAGACATGGTTTATAGAGAGCTACCTAACTACAATCGCCCGCACTGAACGTCCAGCCTGCTCATCCCTGAGCCCAAGCGGGAAGTTGAAGGCCGACTGGGTTGTTCAATACAGGCGTCCCATGCGACTCCCAGGTACTGGCAACCCTTCTAAGTTCCGCACCAAATGGAATTGGTCTGTGACAAGGCCATTGACCACGTATCGAATAAGAAATCACTGCTAACCCGGAATTTTGCCCGTTCGCCTGATGGTGATAGAGCAGGCTTTCATTCAATTCCGGAAAAGAGCCAACCCTTGGCAGGGCGAAGTGTTGGCGAAAAAAACCAACTGCATTGTGCAAGCTGTTTTAGAGGTCGTGAGATGACTAAAAAAAGGTACCCCAGACTCCTTGGCTTATTGCCACTTTTCGGCACGCTGCTGCTGGGAGGTTGCAACATGACATTGCTCGATCCGGTGGGGCAGGTCGGGATCGAAGAGCGGAATCTGATCATCACTGCAACACTGCTGATGCTTCTGGTCGTGGTGCCGGTCATCATTATGACCCTCGTCTTCGCGTGGAAATATCGCGCGTCGAACACCAGCGCTACCTATACACCTAAATGGTCGCACTCCACCAAGATCGAAGTCGTGATCTGGACTGTGCCAATTCTGATCATCATCGCCCTGGGCGTGATCACCTACAAGTCGACCCACGCGCTGGACCCTTATCGTCCGCTCGAGTCCGACGTCAAGCCGATTACCATCGAAGTGGTGGCAATGGACTGGAAGTGGATGTTCATCTATCCGGAACAGGGTATCGCTACCGTCAACAAGATCGTGTTCCCGGCCAACACCCCGGTCAATTTCCGTATCACCTCTGACACGGTCATGAACTCGTTCTTCATTCCAGGCCTGGGCGGTCAGATCTACGCCATGGCCGGGATGACGACCAAGCTGCACCTGATTGCCAACCGCAACGCTGAAATGGAAGGCATCTCTGCCAACTACAGCGGTGCCGGTTTCACGGGCATGAAATTCAAAGCGATCGCGACTACTCAGGCTGATTTCGATGCTTGGGTAAGTGAAGTCAAAGCATCACCTAAACAGCTTGACCAAGCTGAATACGAAGCCTTGAGCAAGCCAAGTCAGAACAACCCCGTTGAACTGTTCTCCTCGTACACACCGAACCTGTTTCAGAAAATCGTCGACAAGTACGAAGGTATGACGCCAGGCAAGCCGGTGAAGCACGAGAAGAAAGAAGTGGCCGGGACCGATGTGGTGGACATGAGTTCGCATTCAGCTGCCGGGGCAGAGGAGTAAACGATGTTTGGTAAATTAAGTTGGGAAGCGGTCCCGTTCCACGAGCCGATCGTGATGGTGACCATCGCCATGATCGCGCTGGGTGGTCTGGCACTGTTTGCAGCAATCACGTATTTCAAGAAGTGGACCTACCTGTGGACCGAATGGCTAACGTCAGTCGACCACAAGAAAATCGGCGTGATGTACATCATCGTCGCCATGGTCATGCTGCTGCGCGGCTTTGCCGACGCAATCATGATGCGTACCCAGCTGGCCATGGCCACCGAGGGTTCGCCTGGCTACCTGCCACCTGAACACTATGACCAGATCTTCACCGCTCACGGTGTGATCATGATCATCTTCATGGCGATGCCATTCTTCACCGGCCTGATGAACCTTGCAGTGCCGCTGCAGATCGGCGCCCGTGACGTGGCCTACCCGTTCCTCAACTCCCTGAGCTTCTGGCTGCTGGTGTCCGGCGTTGTGCTGGTCAACCTGTCGCTGGGCGTCGGCGAGTTCGCCAAGACCGGTTGGGTTGCCTATCCGCCGCTGTCGGGCTTGCAGTACAGTCCGGGCGTGGGGATGGATTACTACATCTGGGCTCTACAGCTATCGGGGTTAGGTACGACGTTAACCGGGGTTAACTTCCTGGCGACCGTACTGAAGATGCGTGCTCCAGGCATGAAACTGATGGACATGCCGATCTTCACCTGGACCTGCACCTGGGCAAACGTCCTGATCGTGGCTTCGTTCCCGATCCTGACCGCTACCCTGGCACTGCTGACACTTGACCGTTACATGGATTTCCACATTTTCACCAATGAACTTGGTGGCAATCCAATGATGTACGTCAACCTGTTCTGGGCGTGGGGTCACCCTGAGGTGTACATCCTCATTCTGCCGGCGTTCGGTATCTTCTCCGAAGTTATCTCCACGTTCACCGGCAAGCGTCTGTTCGGTCACCACTCGATGGTCTACGCCTCCGGCGCGATCTCGGTGCTGGGCTTCATGGTTTGGCTGCACCACTTCTTCACCATGGGTTCGGGTGCCAGCGTCAACGCCTTCTTCGGTCTGGCGACGATGCTGATTTCGATCCCGACGGGGGTGAAGCTATTCAACTGGCTGTTCACCATCTACCAGGGCCGTCTGCGCTTCACCAGCCAGGTTCTGTGGACCCTGGGCTTTATGGTGACTTTCGCCATCGGCGGCATGACTGGCGTACTGCTGGCCATCCCGGGTGCTGACTTCGTACTGCACAACAGCCTGTTCGTTATTGCTCACTTCCATAACGTGATCATCGGCGGCGCAGTATTCGGTTACATCGCAGGCTTCAGCTTCTACTTCCCGAAAGCGTTCGGCTTCAAGTTGAACGAAACCTGGGGCAAGCGCGCGTTCTGGTTCTGGATCGTCGGCTTCTTCATCGCCTTTATGCCGCTCTATGCACTGGGCTTCATGGGCATGACCCGTCGTCTGAATGCCAGCACCAACCCTGAGTGGGTGCCTTACCTGTACGTAGCCCTGTTCGGCGCAGTACTGATTGCCATGGGTATCGCCAGCCAGCTGATCCAGCTGTATGTCAGCGTCCGTGACCGCAACAAGCCAGAGAACGCCTGCGAATTCGGCGATCCATGGAATGCTCACACGCTGGAATGGTCGACTTCGTCGCCACCACCGTTCTACAACTTTGCTGTACTGCCAAAAGTCGACGGTATCGACCCGTTCACCGAAGCCAAGGAAAACGGCACTGCGTACCAGGTTCCGGCCAAGTACTCGCCTATCCACATGCCTAACAACACCGCTACTGGTGTGTACATGGGTGCTTTGCTGACCGTCTTCGGTTTCGCGATGATCTGGCACATCTGGTGGCTGGCCATCGTGGGTCTGGTAGGTACGGTTGTTGTCTTCGTTGCTCACGCCGCCCGTGACGACCAAGGCTACATGGTGCCGGTCGAGACCATCGAGCGTATCGAGGCCGAGCAGCACAAGCGTCTGGTAGCCGCCAAAGCAATTCCGGCTACTCGTGTTGAAACCAAGTTGGAACAGGCTTAAACCATGTCGAACTTAGCGACCACTGCTGGACACGCTCATGGTCACGACCATGAGCATGAGGAACACCACGACGCGGGCGAGACAACCATTTTTGGTTTCTGGCTCTACCTGATGACCGACTGCATCTTGTTTGCATCGATCTTCGCGGTATACGCGGTATTGGTAAACAACGTTGCAGGTGGCCCGTCGGGCCACGACATCTTCGAACTGCCGTACGTACTGGGTGAAACTGCCCTGCTGCTGTTCAGTTCGATCACCTACGGCTTCGCCATGCTGGCGTTGTTCAAGGGCAAGAAACAGCAGGTGCTGTTCTGGCTGGCCATGACCTTCCTGCTCGGTGCAGGCTTCATCGCCATGGAAATCAACGAGTTCCACCTGTTGATCTCCGAGGGCTACGGCCCTAGCCGTTCGGGCTTCCTGTCTGGCTTCTTCACCCTGGTCGGTACCCACGGTCTGCACGTGACCAGCGGTCTGATCTGGATGGCGATCATGATGTACCAGGTGCAGAAAAACGGCCTGACCTCGACCAACAAGACCCGCCTGAGCTGCCTGAGCCTGTTCTGGCACTTCCTGGACGTGGTGTGGATCTGCGTATTCACCGTTGTTTACCTGATGGGGACTTTGTAATGGCTAACGCACATTCCGACGGCGCCAACCACGGCAGCGTGAAGTCCTACGCGATCGGCTTCATCCTGTCGGTGATCCTGACCGTTATTCCGTTCGGGCTGGTGATGTACCCATCGCTGCCCAAATTCACCACCCTGGCGATCGTACTGTTGTTCGCCGTGGTGCAAGTGGTTGTTCACCTGGTGTACTTCCTGCACCTGGACCGTTCGCCTGCACAACGCAACAACGTCACCGCGCTGGTATTTGCTGCGCTGGTAATTGTGCTGCTGGTGGGCTTGTCCCTGTGGATCATGTTCAGCATCCACACTGAAATGATGGCGAAGTGAGGTAAGACCCGATGTCCTTCAAGCACTTTATCCAAATCACCAAACCGGGGATCATTTTCGGTAACGTGCTTTCTGTGGCAGGCGGGTTCTTCCTGGCCTCGAAGGGGCATTTCGATCTTGCCCTGTTCCTGGCCGCGGTAATCGGCACCTCCCTGGTGGTAGCGTCCGGTTGTGTGTTCAACAACTGCATCGACCGCGACATTGACATCAAGATGGACCGCACCAAGAACCGCGTACTGGTTCAAGGCCTGATCTCCCTCAAGGTGGCGCTGGTTTACGCCACCCTGCTGGGGGGCGCCGGCCTGTACCTGTTGTATCGCGTAGCCAACCCGCTGGCGGCTCTGTTCGCCGCGATCGGTTTCGTGATCTACGTCGGTCTGTACAGCCTGTACTTCAAGCGCAAGTCGGTTCACGGCACGCTTATCGGCAGTCTGTCGGGTGCAATGCCTCCGGTCATCGGCTATGTAGCTGTGAGCAACAGCTTCGACATGGCTGCAATGACCTTGCTGGTGATGTTCAGCCTGTGGCAGATGCCGCATTCCTACGCCATCGCGATCTTCCGCTTCAACGATTACCTGGCTGCATCGATTCCGGTGTTGCCAGTGAAGCGCGGGATCAAGGTTGCCAAGAAGCACATCCTGCTCTACATCCTCGCGTTTCTGATCGCGACCCTGATGCTCACCCTCGGCGGTTACGCCGGCATGAGCTACATGGCCGTGGCAGCTGCGATGGGCATGTACTGGCTGTACATGGCGTGGACGGGCTACAAGGCCGTCGACGACAAGGTCTGGGCACGCAAGCTGTTCGTGTTCTCGATCTTCACCATCACCGCGCTGAGCGTCATGATGTCCCTGGATTTCAAAGCGCCTGCCGAGTTGTTACTGACTTACGCGCACTGATCTGTCCAGAGTGAAAAACCCCGCCTTCGAAAGAAGAGCGGGGTTTTTTTATGGCTTTTGTACAGGCTCGTTCGCTGTGTTGTGTGGCGTAATACCGTGAAAAACGGGCGGCGGGTTATGCGTTGTAGCTGGGGTGAAACAGGGCAGCGGTGATAAACAGAAACCAAGTAACTTTCGCAATTTCCTACGTTGTGCGGATAACTCGCCTTATATTTTTTATTGTTTATCGGTGTTCGAATGTACCGGCCTGATTCAATAATTATTTAAGATGCAAGGAGGGTACGGTGTTCCTGGTTTCCATAAAAAAAGCACTTGCTGTTGGTTTTCTTGTTTGTACTTTTGTTGAGGTCAGTGTTGCCAGGGATATCCCGGTTGGCATAGGTAAAAACCATGATTTCACGCTAACGTGCAAAGCGGGTAATTTTATAGGCGTTATTGAAGGGACAGCCGGTCGGCACTTTCAGACCGGTAAATGGGTACATACCAAGCGATACAAGATTACCCGTCTCAATGGCCAGAGTGGTGGTAACAAAGCCAATGTTAATCTGAGTGCCGGCAAAGCTCCGAACCTTGATCGTGGCAACATGGTGTACTCGCCGGACCGCATGATCCAGGACGGCAAATGGCACGATCTAAACCTTGTGCGTCAGAATCTGGCTGTGGGCAACGCCAGGGTCGAGGCTTTCTATGAATTTATTTTTGACAAGTCAGGCCCGGACCCGCGTTGCTGGACTGAAGCTATAAGGTTTTAAACCGGCTGCCTGAACCCTGTTTTAAATATGAGGGGTTTGCGCTCTTTCTTGTCGGTCGGCAGTCTGTAACAAAAAGAAGTTTATAGAGCAGAACTTGCTCATGATAAGCAGACGTGCACGGAGTGGAAATTGTGTAAGAAGCCCCTGGCTTGCAGTTGATGCAGCTACTGCGGATGTTAAAAAATAATGGGTGTTTTGGCTGATGTGAAAATCATATCAATGAAAGGCGTTGGCAAGTGCTATTCACACAATAGAGCTTTGATTCCCGTAATCCGCAATGTCGACTTCGAACTTGGGGTTGGCGACACCTGTGCCATCATCGGCCCGTCTGGCTCCGGTAAAAGTACATTGCTCAATCTCATCGGCCTGCTGGATTTTGCCGACGAGGGTGAGTACCTGCTTATGGGGCAGCCCGTTTGTGCAATGCACAGTGATGAACTGGCAGCTCTTCGAAAGATGCATATAGGTTTTGTCTTTCAGAACTTCAATTTGATCCCGCGCCTGAGCGTTATCAAAAACGTAGCCTTGCCGCTTCGTTATCGGGGCATCGACCGTAATCAGTCCATGGCTCAGGCGCTGCAGATGTTGCAGCGCGTGGGGATGGCTCAGCGGGCCCATTCTATGCCCGCCGACCTGTCCGGTGGGCAAAAGCAGCGCGTGGCTATTGCCCGTGCGCTGGTTGGGCAACCGTCGCTGATACTGGCCGATGAACCGACTGGCAGTCTCGACGGCCAGACCGCCAGTGCCATTCTGGAACTGCTGCTGTCGATCCAGCAGGAGCAGCGGGTCACCCTTGTGGTTGTTACCCATGACCATCAGGTTGCGCAACTTATGCACAGGCAGGTCATGGTGCACGGCGGCCGGGTTGAGGAGGTGCGCAAGTGCGAGCCCTGAGCACTTTGCTCCCCTCGGCACTGATACAGACACTAACCGAGGCTGTAGACAGCCTTCGTACACTGGGCAAACGTTCGGCCCTGGCGCTTCTGGGCATTGTGATCGGCAGCGCTTCAATCATTGCGGTCATTAATATCGGGCATAACGCACGGCATGATGTCGCCCTGATCTTTCAGGACATGGGCGTTGATAGCCTTTCGGTACTGCTCGCTGACAAGCCGGGCACTCAAGAGTCACGTCTCTCCTTTGACATTGAGGCACTCAACAAACTCGACCTGGCAGACCTGTTGATCGCACCTGCTGCGATCGTGTCGCTGGAGGCCGGGTTCAATCGCAAGACAGCCGATGTTCGTCTGGTCGGGACGCTGCCTTCGCTCTTTGAGGTAATGAAACTGTCGATGAGCGACGGGCGGTTTTTACACACCTTTGATCAGTCTGAAAATGCAGTGGTCCTCGGCCATAAGGTGGCCGTTTCGCTGAGCCAGGGGGGGACGCGGATTCGTGTGGGTGACTGGCTCAGGCTTAAGAATTACCTGTTCAAGGTTGTCGGTGTATTGCAGCCCAGACCCGAGTCGATGCTCAGTCCGATTTTCGTCGATGACTCGGTATTTGTACCGCTGCAGGGCCTTGCCCGTGTTGCCGCTGAGGCGAGGATCAATGACCTGATTGTGCGCATCCCGCCGCATAACAAAAGTGCCAGTGTTGTCCCGACGATGCAGGACAGGCTGACCCGGGCGTTCATGTCACGAACAATAGAGGTGATTACGCCCCAGCAAATGATTGAAGGCATGAACCGCCAGAGTCGCACGTTCCATTACCTTTTGATGGCCCTGGGCGGGATCACGCTGGTGGGAGGCGGTGTGGCGGTGATGAACATCATGTACATGAACGTTTATGAACGCCGCATCGAAATCGGACTGCGCATGGCTATTGGCGCCCGTCGCCATGACATCCGCAATCTGTTCCTGATTGAGGCGGTGGTGCTCAGCACTACCGGTGCTGTATTGGGGGCAGGCTTGGGGATGGTGCTGGCTTATGTCTATGCCCGGGTGTCGGGCTGGGCATTCGACATAGCCGCAAATGCTATCCCCCTGGGCGTGATCAGCACCGTTGCAGTGGGTGTGTTCTTTGGTTTGAAACCGGCCATCGCAGCCTCTCGCCTGCCCCCCGTGGAGGCCCTTCGTGATTATTAGACGCGCAGGGTTTATGGGCGCGGCATATGGCGTGTTGCTGCAGTCCGCGCTGGCGGTTGCACAACCAGGCTTGCCGGACCAAAACACGGCGCTGTTGAGCGAGCACGTTATCAACCTGTCGCTGGCCGAAGCCGTTGCACTGGGTATGCGCAGTAACTACAGCATTCGCAGCCTCAAGCTTCAACGCTTGCGCGAGAGGTTCGACCTGCGCGTGGCGCAAGACAGATTCAACCCGCAACTCAAGTTGAGCGCAACCCATATGCTTTCCAGAGGCAGTGCAGACCGGGGGCGGGCCAGTGAAGCCAAGCCCAGCGTCAGTGTGCTGGGCGAGTATGGAACCCGCCTGGAACTCGGCTGGAAGCAACAGCTCAATGCTTCAAAGAATACGGGGGAGCTGCAAAGTGAGGGTATGGAGCTGACGGTCATTCAACCGCTGCTCCGGGGCGCGGGCAAAGATGTCACGACTGCGCCTCTGCGCCTGGCCAGATTGACAGGGCAGATCAACCGGCTGACTGCCAAGGCCAGCGTGTCGCAGACCCTCTACGACATCATCTCGGCCTATCACGGCCTGCTCAAATCGCAGAGCCAGGTAGCCCTCGCCAGCAAGGCTTTGGCGCGGGCCGTTTCGTTGCTGGAGGTCAATAGATTGCTGATTGCCTCGGGGCGTGTGGCCGAGTTTGAAACGGTCCAGATTGAAGCGGATATAGCGTCTCAGCAACTGGCGCTCGAAGAGGCCGGCAATCAGCTGGAAAGCAGCCGCTTATCGCTGCTCAAGCTATTGGCCCTCGACCTGTCGACGAGCATCCATGCCTCCGGAACCCTGGAGGTCACCCGACCTGAAGTCGATCGGACCGCGGCGCTTGAACTGGCGCAGAGAAACCAGCCTCAGTTTTTGGCGACGTTGCTGCAGAGTGAAGTGGCCTCAATCAATCTGCTGGTTGCACAAGATCAGGCTCTTTGGGATCTGTCGTGGGTGGCAGGGGTCAATCAGTTACGCGAACAGGGTACCCGGGGTGGTGGCAGATCCTGGGACAGCTATACCGGCCTGAAGCTGGAAATCCCCATCGCAGATATGGCCCTGCGACAAGGCAAAGTACATGCGCGAACCCAGGTAGAGCAGCAAGCACTGATCCAGCAAGAGGCACGCATGGATCTTGAACGCCAGGTAACCGACTCGGTGCGGGGGTTGAAAACCCAGTGGCGCCAGCTTGAAATCTCGCAGCGGCTCACGGACCTGTCCCGCCGCAAACTGGCCATCGAGACCGACAAATTGAATGTCGGGCGCTCGAGCAACTTCCAGATCATCAGCTTCGAGTCAGACCTGCGAGCGGCAGAGGAGGCGAATCTGAATGCGAGGATTTCATACCTGGATGCCAGGGCCCGACGCGATGTACTGCTGGGCGTGCTGCTGGAAAACTGGGAGATTTCTCTTGAGGATTTCTAAACCGTTCAGCGTCCTTATCCTTGTCCTGCTGCTCGCCTCAGGGTGGACCCTGTTCACTTCCTCAGTCCCTGAAGACACAGAGGTTTGGGTCGCCGTCAGCAGGCAGAAGCTGGAACATGAAATCGGCCTGGTGGGCAGGGTAGAACCGGTTGAAACCAGCGTACTCAATGCCCCTTTTGAAGGGGTTTTGATGGCCCATGAGTTAAGCCCCGGCATGTCGGTCGAAGAGGGGCAGGTCCTTCTTTCTTTCGATACGGCGTTGCTTGAAATCAAGGTCAGGGATGCGCTGGCGAACAAGTTGAAGCAGCAGCAGGTAGTCGAAACGTTCAGAACCTGGACCAACGATCCGCAGGTGGTGCGGGCAAAGCGGTCACTCAGGGTGGCCGAGCTGGCCATGCAAAACCTTGAACTGGAGCTTTCGCAAGTCGAGGCGTTATATCAAAAAGGCATTGTTCCCCGTAATGAGCGCGACAGCTTGAAGCAACAGCGTGACCTGCAAGCGCTGGAGCTGGCGGCAGCTACTTCCGAACTCGACACTGTGCTGGCAACCGGCAGGGGGGAGGCCAGAACCATTGCCGAGATGGAGCTGCGCAACGCCAGTGTCATCCATAAACAACTGAACGCATTGCTGGCGCACAAGACGCTCTACGCGCCGTACTCGGGTGTTGTGTTGTCACTGGGAGGCCCGCAGTCAACAGGTGGTGATGCCGTGACGTTGCACAAAGGTGCGCTTTTCAGCATGGGCCAGCAGATGATCAAACTGGCCAATATGAGCGGGCTCAAGGTCATCACCCAGGTATCGGAGTCCGACGTCAGCAAGTTTTCTCTTAATCAGGAAGTCAGGATTACCGGAGAGGGTTTTTCGGCAGCCCTGAGTGGCTATATCAGTTCTATCAGTCAACTGGCCGTACAGGATCAAAATGAGGGCAGTGCAGCAAGGTTTCCGCTCACCATTACGGTTAACCAGCCTTCCGGTGGTGATTTCAAGCGTGTGAGGCTGGGCATGAGCGCCCGGATGACCATCGTTACCTACCGCAACGACAACAGTTTCATCATCCCCCACGAAGCCGTCGAGAGGGACGGTGATACCCTGTCTGTCGAGTATCGCGACGGGCTGGACGCCCCGGTTGAGCGTCGAGCCATCACCATAGGCCAGTCCACTGTGGATGGGCTTGAAGTGTTCGGTGTGGAGTCCGGTTTCGTCCGGGTCAAGTGATTGGCTGCAACCCTCTGGAGAGCGGGCTGTCCGCGATACAGGCTGCGGAGCAAAGCCGGCCCCCATAGTGATTGTCAGGCCGTGCGCATTTTGGCCGTCGGCAACACCGGCAGTACATTGGCAAGACCGGCTGCGATCCCGTACGGCCGCAATACGCTGATCAACAACCCGCTCGCCAGCAGATAACCCCCGGAACAGATGACCAGCGACCAGCGCAGGGCATTGATGCCCATTAGCGGGGTCAGGTGATCACTCAGCACACCCACGGCCAATGGGCCGAAACCTGCACCGATGGCCATGATCCCGAAGTTGTAGAGGGCGATCATGGTTGCGCGGCGCTCAGGCGCCACCAGTTGGGCAATGGCGGTGTAGCTCGGTGCCATCCACCACATGCCGAACACCGACATGCCAAACATGAACACCGTTGCCTGGGGCACTTGCAGCGCACCCAGCGTCCAGGGATGACCGGCCGGGTACAGCGCGAAGGCAATCGACATCGGCAAGGCCAGCAGTGCCCCGACGATCGGCACGCCCAATTGCCAGCGGCTGTCGCGTTGGGCCAGACAGGCGCTCAACCAGCCGCTGGACAGAGAGCCGATAATGGCCCCCGGCCCGGCTGCCAGGCCCATGATGATGCCTGCGTCCTTGAGCGTCAGCCCGTGGCTGCGTACCAGAAATGCAGTGCTCCAGATACTGAACGCATAACTGGCAAACGCCAGCAGCGCCCCGGCCAGGGCAATACGTACAAAGGTTTTCGACGCCCAGGCCACGCGCATCACTTGCATCACGCTTTCATGGGGCACGGCTGGGCGCGACTCACGGGCTTTCTCCCATAAGCCGCGCAATGGTTCGGCAGCCGTAAACCGCAGCAATACAGCGGCAGCGATACCAGGCAGCGCCATCCAGATAAAGGCTTCGCGCCAGCCGTGGTAGTACGCGATATAGGCGCCCAGGCTCATGCCCAGCAAGGCGCCGATGGGCGCTCCGAGCATGAATACGCTGATGGCCTTGGAGCGCTGATGGGGCGGGTAGAGGTCGGCGATCATCGACATCGATGCTGCGCCGCTGCCCGACTCGCCCACTGCCACGCCGATGCGTGCCAGGGCCAGGGTCCAGAAGTTACTGGCAAAGCCGCAAAGCATGGCCATCACGCTCCAGAACGCACAGCACCAGCCGATCAGGTTGCGCCGATGGCCACGGTCGGCAAAGCGCCCCAACGGGATCGCAAACAGGCAGTAGACCAGAGCAAAGGCCAGACCTGTAAGCAGGCCGATCTGGGTATCGGAAACGTGAAATTCGGCCTTGATCGGTTCAATCACAACGCCCATGACCTGACGGTCGATCAGGCTGACCGCCGAAATCAGGAACAACACAAACAAGGTGTAATGACGGCGAAATCCGGAGATTTGGTTATTCATCATTTCAATCCCATCGAGCAGTGTTCATCGGTTGAGTGGCTTACAGCGGTGCGCGTCGATCAGCCCAGGGGCTTGCCTGTTCGAGTTGCCCGGCCAATTGGAACAACAGGTCTTCGCGGCACCAGCCTGCACTGAACATCATGCCGATGGGCAAGCCGCTGCTGCTGGTGCCCAGCGGCACCGACATGGACGGCTGGCCACTGACATTGGCCAGTACGCTGTAGCCGATGCTGCCGATGATGCCCTGGATGTAGTGCGGGTAATCCTGATCCAGACTGGCCACTTTCAATTCGGGAGTGATCTGCGAGGTGACCGGACTGAGCAGCAGGTCATAGTCGTCGAACAGGTGTTCCATGCGACTGCCGATCAATTCGAAACTGCGTCGGGCACGGTACAGGTTTTCGGCGGTGGCCGAAGTGGCATTGTTGACCAGATAACGGCTGACGGGCTCCAGCTCGTCAGCGTGCAACGGGCGGCCGAGGACGGTTTCGCGGTCACGCACGGCGGCCAGCAGTGCGGCTGCACCCACGGCGCCGTGAGCGCCGTATACCTGCTGCGGGTCGACGGGCAGGGTCACGGGGTCTACCCGATGTCCGAGACCCAACAGCAGATCAACAGTAGTGTTCAAAACGCTGCGGATATCGGCGTCCAGTTCCAGGCCGGTCATGGCCTGATCGACCACGCCGATGCGCAACGAACCGGGGCTGCGCCGCACTGCCTCGCTGTAGCTTATGGCCTGTGGCGCGAGCCAGTAGGGACTGCCTTTTTCATGACCGTGGCTGACGTCCAGCAACAGTGCCGAGTCGCGCACGCTGCGTGATACCACATGACCGCAACTGGCACCGAACCAGCCTTCGAAGGTGTCCGGGCCCTGAGGGGTGCGATAGCGCGTGGGCTTGAGGCCAAACAGGCCGCAATACGACGCCGGGATGCGAATCGAGCCGCCGCCGTCGGTGGCGTGGGCCACGGGCACGATGCC
>NZ_WIWL01000199.1:0-32398 GCF_009600105.1 Pseudomonas sp. FSL R10-0056 | reverse complement strand
AACTGGGATATTGGTTTCGCTCTTACAGCGAGTCACTTTTTCCAGACGCCGAAAAAGTAACCAAAAAGGCTTGCCCCTGGCGTACGGCCTTCGCTGCGCTCAGGTTCCCTCGCTCCGGTCCCGCTCCGTGGGCACGCCGCCACGGGCCATCCATGGCCCATCGCGGCTCTCCCGGCATCCATGCCGGTCGACCCACTGCGCAGAACCTCCACTCGGCCTGCCGATGGGGCCAGCAGATCAAAATCAAAAGCCAGATCAAAAGCTGCCGAGGCGGTCGAGGCGGCCGAGCGGCCGGTTTGGATGAGGGATTTGCGAACAACAGACGGGCTTGATCGGCAACAGAGTTTCTACAGGGTCATTTGTCTGCCCCAAGTCACAGCAAACGCTAATCCCTCTTATTTCAATTCCCCTTCCCTGCTAAACTTTGCGCCCTCGATTTTGCTCGCTGATCTGGACGTTTGATGCCTTCGTTGCCTCTTCGCCTGTCTCTGCTGCTCATGGCCCTGTGCCTTGGCGGTTGTGATAATGCCCCGCGCTTTACCAAACCCGAGCCCGGCGAAGCCCGCTCAGGCGGGGCTACTACGGTGCGCAAAACCGATCAGAACTCGTTTTCCATGCCTTCGGCCAACTTGTCGCCCACCCGGCGCCTGGATTTCAGCGTCGGCAACAGCTTCTTTCGCAGCCCCTGGGTCATAGCCCCGTCCACCACCACCGCCCGTGATGGCCTGGGCCCGTTGTTCAACACCAACGGCTGCCAGAACTGCCACATCAAGGATGGTCGCGGCCACCCTCCCGCTCCGGGCGCCAAGAACTCGGTGTCGATGCTGGTGCGCCTGTCGATCCCCAACGACCCTGCTTACGCCACGCTGATCGAGCAAGCAGGCATCGTGCCCGAGCCGGTCTATGGTGGCCAGTTGCAGGATATGGCCGTGCCCGGTGTAGCTCCCGAAGGCAAGGTTCGGGTCGATTACGAGCCGGTCACCGTGCGTTTCAAGGACGGCACTGAAGTCGAACTGCGCAAGCCCACCCTGCAGATTACCCAGCTGGGTTATGGCCCGATGCATCCCGACACCCGCATGTCGGCCCGCATTGCACCCCCGATGATCGGCCTGGGGCTGCTCGAGGCCATTCCCAACGAAGCCATTCTGGCCAATGCCGACAAACGTGAGGGTATTGCCGGGCGCCCAAACTGGGTGTGGGATGACGCGCAACAAAAGACAGTGTTGGGCCGTTTTGGCTGGAAAGCCGGGCAACCGAACCTCAATCAACAAAATGTTCACGCTTTTTCTGGTGATATGGGGCTCACGACTTCCCTGAGGCCCTTCGATGACTGCACCAAGGCCCAAACTGCCTGCCTCGAGGCGCCCAACGGCAATGGCCCGGATGGCGAACCCGAGGTCAGCGACAACATTCTGCGCCTGGTGGAGTTCTACACTCGCAACCTGGCCGTACCCGCCCGCCGTGATGTCGGCGCACCCCAGGTGCTGGCCGGGAAAAACCTGTTCTACCAGGCCGGCTGCAACTCATGTCATACGCCAACGTTCACCACATCGGCCAACGCCGCCGAGCCCGAGCTGGCCAATCAGGTCATCCACCCCTACAGCGACTTGCTGCTGCACGACATGGGCCCGGGCCTTGCCGATAACCGCAGCGAATTCGCCGCCAGCGGCCAGGACTGGCGTACGCCGCCGTTGTGGGGAATCGGCTTGACCCAGGCGGTAAGTGGCCACACCCAGTTTTTGCACGATGGTCGTGCCCGCAACCTGCTGGAAGCCGTGCTCTGGCATGGCGGCGAGGCCGAACCGGCCAGGCAGCAGGTGTTACGCTTTAATGCCGAGCAACGCGCCGCGTTGCTGGCGTTCCTGAACTCTCTTTAACGCTTTACAAGATCGGGGACCCCGACATGTTTCGACCCAAGCTGTTGTTCACCAGCCTTGCCGCCATCGCCCTGGCGGCCTGCTCGCCACAAGACCCGCAGGCCGTCACCTCGGCAGCCATCGCCAAACAAGTGATCCTGCCTACCTACAGCCGCTGGGTTGAAGCTGACCGCCAGTTGGCCGTCAGCGCACTGGCCTACTGCCAGGGCAAGGAAACCCTGGAAACGGCCCGCGCCGACTTCCTGCATGCGCAAAGAGCCTGGGCCGAGCTGCAACCTTTGCTGATCGGGCCTCTGGCCGAGGGTAATCGTTCGTGGCAGGTACAGTTCTGGCCGGACAAAAAGAACCTGGTCGGCCGTCAGGTCGAACAACTGGTGATCGCCCAGCCGCAGATCGATGCCGCGGCCCTGGCCAAGTCCAGCGTTGTGGTGCAAGGCCTGTCTGCCTACGAATACATTCTGTTCGACAGCAATATCAACCTGGCCGACGATGCGCAAAAAGCCCGTTACTGCCCGCTGCTGACTGCCATCGGCGAACGTCAGAAGCAACTGGCCGAAGAGATTCTGGCCAGCTGGAACAGCACGGACGGCATGCTCGCGCAAATGAGCAAGTTCCCCAACCAGCGCTACGCCGACTCCCACGAAGCCATCGCTGACGTGCTGCGCGTGCAGGTCACCGCACTCGATACCCTGAAGAAAAAACTCGGCACGCCAATGGGCCGCCAGAGCAAAGGCATCCCGCAACCGTTCCAGGCTGATGCATGGCGCAGCGAGTCGTCACTCAAAAGCCTGGCCGCCAGCCTGGCCGCAGCCCAGACCGTCTGGGCCGGTGTCGACAACAAGGGCCTGCGCAGCCTGCTACCCGCTGAACAAAAGCCGTTGGCTGACAAGATCGACGCGGCCTACGCCACCTCGCTCAAGCTGTTCAATGACAACCAGCGCACCCTCAACGAGTTGCTGGCTGACGATGCCGGGCGCGCCCAGCTCAACGCCATCTACGACAGCCTCAACGTGGTTCACCGCCTGCACGAAGGCGAACTGGCCAAGGCCCTGGGCATCCAGCTGGGCTTTAACGCCAACGACGGCGATTGATAAAGGAAGGTTCGATGATGCGCAGGCAAGCACTCAAGCTTGGTGGCTTATTGCTCAGTGCAATCACGCTGGGCGGTTGGTCACTGTTTAAACAGAAAGGCCAAAGCCCGTTGCTGCTGAGTGCCCGCGACGATGCAGACGGCAATCACCTGGCTGTTGGTTATCGTCTGGATGGCACTCAGGTGTTCAGCACCCGGGTCGGCCAGCGCTGCCATGACATCATTAACCATCCGACACTGCCCATTGCCCTGTTCGTGGCGCGGCGCCCCGGTACCGAAAGCTACCTGATCAGCCTGACAGACGGGGAGTTGCTGCAAACCCTGACGTCCCGGCCCAACAGGCATTTTTATGGGCACGCGGTCATCCATAAAGACGGCGAGTGGCTGTACACCACTGAAAACGACACCACTGATCCGGGCCGTGGCTTGCTTGGGGTTTATCGCTTTGAAGGCGAGCGCCTGATCCACAGCGGTGAAATTCCCACCCACGGCGTCGGCCCGCATCAGGTGTCGTGGATGCCTGACGGTGAAACACTGGTGGTGGCCAACGGCGGTATTCGTACCGAAGCCGAAAGCCGGGTCGAAATGAACCTGAACGCGATGGAACCCAGCCTGGTGCTGATGCACCGTGATGGCAGCCTGATCAGCCAGGAAACCCTGAGCCAGCAGATGAACAGTGTGCGCCATTTGGGCATTGCCAGTGACGGCACCATCGTCGCTTGCCAGCAATTTATGGGGGATGCCCATGAGTTGTCGGAACTGTTGGCCATCAAGCGTCCCGGCCAGCCATTCGAACCCTTCCCGGTGGCCGAGCAGCAACTGCGCGCCATGGGCCATTACACCGCCAGTGTCGCGGTTCACAGTGAGTTGCGTCTGGTTGCGCTGACGGCTCCGCGGGGCAATCGGTTCTTTATCTGGGACCTGGACAGTGGCGTGCTGCGCCTGGATGCGCCATTACCGGATTGTGCTGGGGTGGGTGCAGTGGAGGATGGCTTTGTGGTTACGTCCGGCCAGGGCCGTTGCCGTTTCTACGATTGCCGTCAGAGCGAGCTGATAGCCAAGCCATTGGATTTACCCTCGGGGCTTTGGGACAACCATTTGCATATCATGTAGAGCTGCAGAAACACTTGTAGTCGCTGCCGAAGGAAAGAGGCTGCGTCCGGCTGCGCAGCAGTCGTAAACCCAAAGATCACGGTGTATCAGATACACCAACGCTGGATGGTTTTACGACTGCTGCGCAGCCGGACGTAGCCTCGCACGAATCGTCAACTGCTACAGGAACTTGGCTATTACTTCTTCAGCCCCTGGCTCATTCCAAACATGAACAGCAACAGGTCGTGGTCGGGCCGGGTTGCTACCGCAGCTTTGACCACGCGCGGCAACGGACAATGAGCCCCTATTTGGGCCCCGCTCAACACTCGAGTCACAGGCTGTTCCCAAGCGGCAAACGCCACGCCAGCAATGACCAGGGCACCCAGCAGAAACAAACTTCGTGCTATTTCTCGCTTCATCACCGTAAACCTTTGATAGCGCTGCCAAACACTGTTTTATAAAAGTAGATCAGTCTGTCCCACTCTGTAGCACTCCACGACGAATGGCGTCGCAGTTGTTTAAGATCGTGGGAAGCGGCTTTTTGGGCCGTCAGGCGTTGCCGACTTTTTTCCAGGTCCAGCAAAGCCACGTCAACCTCGGCTCCCTCGCCCTGCCCCGTCACCCGTACAAAGACATGTTTGGCGTACAGGCAGCCGTGCTGCCAACGGCCCAGGTGCATACGAGCCAAGGTATGGCCTATCGCTTCAAGCACTCGGTCATGTACCGCTTCACCGCAGCGCTCGCGCTCACCGGCGGCGTACCAGTTATCGATTTCAACAAAGCCTTCCAGGCCCACGGTCACCAGCAATGCACGCCATTGCTTGTCTGTTGCTTGTTGCGCTCCGCAGTACACCAGCTCCGGCACACCAACCGACAAAGCGCTCAAGGCCAGCAACGCATCCTGTTCACGCAACACCGTCGGGCGACCCAGCGGGTAACGCCAGCTACGGTAGGTATGCCCCACCTGTCGTTTGGCGTAGAGCAAGCGCCCTTCACCATCATGAATCCGTTGTACACCACTCTCGCCACCACGACGCTGATTGGGCTCTTCAACCCATTCGCCTTGCTGATTCCAGTAAAACTCGAATGGGTCTTCAGTCGCAGAGGGGGATTGCTGTACAAAATCAACGGTCATGAGTTATCTCTTTCGTAATACGTAAACCCGCCACATCGCATAGAGCGGAATAAAGTCCAAATGGTCCTGAACGGTGAAACCTGCCTTTTTGAATTCCGCCTCCACTGTAGCAGCAGGTAACACAAAACGATTTTGGTAACCGTATTGATCTGCCTCTGCAGCGCGTTGACGCTCGAGACGCTTGCGTTTCCAGGCCTTAAAATTGCCATCTACCCACAACGAGATAATCACACTGTCCCGGCTAACGCGATGAAGCTCCCGTAATAGAGCCATCCGGTGGCTTGCATCGCCAATGTGGTGCAACAAGCGCATGCAAAAAACACTGTCAACCGAGTTGTCAGGCAAATCTATTTCAAAAGCTGACATCTGCAAGCGCCGTACCCGTTTCACTACGTCGGCGGGTTGGGCCAAAGATGCCACCTCCAGCATGGACGCCGAGTTGTCGGCACCGATGATTTCGCGGCTTGGCATTTGTGCCAGCAACGGCCAGAAACGGCCCGCGCCACAAGGCAAATCGAGAACGACCTGAGGTTCGCCTGCCAGCTGCAAAGCGCGACGCGCCAATTGTTCATCGCGCTTGTGCGACAAACGTCGGGCCAGGCCGTCCTGATGCTTGATCAGGTATTGCGTAGCGTGATGCTGGTCGTACTTTTCAGAAAATTTGAGTTTGATGACCGAGTTCATGCAAGTGCTCCAGAAGCTAATGAGCACTACCTTAATCAGCGGGACGTGTGCATCAGGTCATGGACAGGTGAAAATTCTGTCAGACCATTCATACAAACATTTCAAGGTTTTACAGGTTGAAAGTACTGGCGCAGGGCCACTTACGTCCAGACTTTCGGGGTGTGCGGCCTGCAGAACGCAAGCCGCAGAAAAGACTTCAAACCTCGGCCGGACCAA
Source organism: Pseudomonas sp. FSL R10-0056 (assembly GCF_009600105.1). Lineage (NCBI taxonomy): Bacteria > Pseudomonadati > Pseudomonadota > Gammaproteobacteria > Pseudomonadales > Pseudomonadaceae > Pseudomonas > Pseudomonas sp. FSL R10-0056. Next base: position 26,304 of record NZ_WIWL01000199.1, on the reverse strand, counting down.
GCTCGACACGAAAACGGCAGCCATTTGGCTCCATGGTGGTCAGTGTGACCCGCCAGCCCTGGCTATCGCAGATGCGCTGCACCAGTGACAGGCCAAGCCCCAGGCCTTCACCGCGTTTTTCGCTGCCGCGCACAAAGGGCTGAAACATCGCCTGGCGCTTTTCTTCAGGGATGCCCACGCCGCTGTCTTCCACCACAAAACCGCTGGGTTCCAGGGTCAGCCGGATAAACCCGCTGTCGGTGTAGTGCAAGGCATTGCGCAACAAGTTGCCCATGACGGCATGCAGGAAAGTGGCGTTATAACGGGTATCCAGCGGATTGCCGGGGTCGTAGATCAGCTCAAGCCCCTTAGCTTCAATCGGCTCGCGCCACAGGCTGATCAGGTCTTCGGCCACGGTAGTCAAGGTCACCGTAGGCGACATGTTGGCATCCTCATGCTGGGCACGGGCCAGCATGAGGAAGGTTTGCACCAGTTCGCGCATTTCCTCACAGGCACGGGAAATACGCTCGACCTGTGAACGACTGCGCTGATCCAGCGACGGGCTTTCCAGCAACAGCTCGCAGGAACTGGCCAGCACCATCAGCGGAGTACGCAGCTCGTGACTGACATCACTGGTGAACAAACGCTCGCGGGTCAGGGTGTCGCGCAACCGACCCAGCGTGGCATCGAACGCCACTGCCAGCTCGCCCACTTCATCGGCCGCATAATCCGGGGCCAACGGCGGCGCCAGCCCCAGTAACTGATCGCGATGGCGGACCTGGCGTGCCAGACGGATAACCGGAGCCATCACCCGCCGCGCCAGGGTCCAACCCAGGAACACCGCCAGCGCCAGCGCCAGGACAAAACCGACGGCGACCACAGCAAACAACACGCGCTCGCGCTCTTCAAAATCGCTCTGGTCTTGCAGCAGGACATAACGCCGGCCATCGACCACTTCTACCATCGCGTGATACGACAACTGGTCACGGAACACCTCATGAAAGCCCGGATCCAGATGACGCAGGTCCTTGGGCAGGGCAAAGTCGCCACGCCCGCCACTGAAATAAAACAGCTGGCTCGGCTTGGGGCGATGGTTCCACTCCGCGCCGTTGTCCATCAGCAACAGGCGCTGCAAATCCCCGCCCAGCCCTGCCGATATGAGTTTTTCTTCGACCAGGTGCACGGTGGCAATAATGCCCACAGCGAATGTCCCTGCCACCAGCGCGCTCATCAATGCAAAAGCGATGATGATCCGCTGGGAAAGACTTTGCCTAAACTCCATCACGAACCTCGGCGAGGCGATAGCCCACGCCATGTACGGTGTGCAACAGAGGCTTGTCGAACGGCTTGTCGATGACCTGACGCAATTGGTGGACGTGGCTGCGCAGGCTGTCGCTGTCCGGGCAATCATCGCCCCACAAGGCTTCTTCCAGCACTTCGCGGCGCAATACATGGGGGCTTTTCTGCATGAGTACCGCCAGCAATTTCAAGCCCACCGGATTGAGCTTGAGCAGACGGCCTTCGCGTGTCACTTCCAGGGTATCGAGGTCGTAACGCAACTCGCCGACCTGCAGTTCGCGTCGCCCGCCGCCCTGGGCACGACGCAAAACCGCCTCGATTCGGGCAGCCAGCTCGGACAGGGCAAAGGGTTTTAGCAAATAGTCATCGGCACCTGACTTGAAGCCTTGCAGGCGGTCATCCAACTGGTCGCGGGCGGTCAGCATGATCACCGGGGTATCGCGACGGGCATCTTCACGCAGGCGCTTGCACAGGGTGTAGCCGTCGATGCCGGGCAACATGATATCGAGCACAATCAGGTCGTAATGCTCGGTGGCCGCCAGGTGCAGGCCCGACAAACCATCTTGCGCACAGTCAACGGTATAGCCCTTGAGACCCAGGTAGTCGGCAAGGTTGGCGAGGATATCGCGGTTGTCTTCAACCAATAGAATTCGCATGGGCACTCTCTCCGTTCACAGTTACGGCCGTCTTGGCCCGCGCAGCTTAAGGCCAAGAACCCCGCAGGGCCAGCACCACAGGGCGCTCAGACAATTTAGTTACGACTCTCACATAAATGACATTTTTTTTACTGTCGGTTCACAAACTCAATACAGTGGCGCCGGCACACTTTCGCACCCCCGCGTTTAAGGAAAAACAACTAATGCGTCTGCTGCACACCGCGCCTATGCGCTATCTCCTGCTGTTGACTGGCTGTTGGCTGGCGACCTTTCTAATCACCCGAGGCGTTCTGCTAGTTACACACCTGGGAGAGGCCGGCAACAACTGGCTGCCCGTGTTTGGCATTGGTTTGCTCTACGACCTTGGCTTTCTAGCCTATGCCGCCGTGCCGCTGGGGGGCTATCTGCTGTTATGCCCACCAGCCCTGTGGCGTCGCCGCGGCCACCAGTGGTTCCTGCAGGGCCTGCTGACGGTCAGCTTGTTTGCCATGCTTTTTACTGGCGTGGCCGAGTGGCTGTTCTGGGATGAGTTCGGCGTGCGTTTCAACTTTATCGCCGTGGACTACCTGGTCTACTCCGATGAAGTGCTGAATAACGTACTGGAATCCTATCCAATCGGCATCCTGCTCAGCGCCATCGCCCTGGCTGCCATTGTATTGAGCCTGATAGTGCGTAAACCGTTCAATGCGGCCATGAATGCCGAGCTACCGACACTGGGTGGACGTATCGCCACCTTTGCCGGCCTGCTGCTGGTAGCGGGCCTGTGCCTGCAACTGCTCGACCAGGACAGCCCGCGCGGTCAGGGCGGCAACGCCTACCAGCATGAACTGGCGAGCAATGGCCCTTACCAGTTCTTCGCCGCATTCCGTAACAACGAGCTGGACTACCAGCAGTTTTACGCCAGCCTGCCCACCGATGTAGTGGCCAAACAGTTGCGCGCCGAACTGACCGAGCCCAACGCCACCTTTGTGGGCCAGGACCCACTGGATATCCGCCGCAACATCGATAACCCGGGTGCTGTGCGCCAGCCCAATATCGTACTGGTGACCATCGAAAGCCTCAGTGCCAAGTACCTGGGCAGCAACGGTGATGGCCGCAACCTGACGCCGAATCTGGATCAGCTGCGTAAAGAGAGCCTGTACTTCAACAACTTTTATGCCACCGGCACGCGTACCGACCGGGGCCTGGAAGCCATTACCCTGGCCATTCCGCCGACGCCCGGGCGTTCAATCGTCAAGCGTATCGGCCGTGAAAGCGGCTTTGCGAGCCTGGGCCAGCAGCTCAATGGCGTGGGCTATGACAGCGTGTTCGTCTATGGCGGGCGCGGTTACTTCGACAATATGAACGCCTTCTTCAGCGGTAACGGCTACCGCGTGGTCGACCAAAGCAGCGTTAATGAGGCCGATATCCACTTCAAAAATGCGTGGGGCATGGCTGACGAAGACTTGTACCGCGAAACCCTGAAACTGGCCGATGCCAATTACGCGCAACAAAAACCGTTTTTGTTGCAACTGATGACGACCTCCAACCACCGTCCTTACACCTACCCTGAGGGCCGGATCGACATCAAATCGGGTAACGGCCGCGACGGCGCAGTGAAATACACCGACTACGCCATCGGCCAATTCCTCAACGATGCGCGTAAAAAGCCGTGGTTCGACAATACGATTTTCGTCTTCGTTGCCGACCACACGGCGGGCAGTGCCGGCAAGGAAGACTTGCCGATCACCAACTATCAGATCCCGCTGTTTATCTATGCGCCCAAGTTGATCGACGCCCGTGAAAACTCGCAACTGGCCAGCCAGATCGACCTGGCGCCCACCTTGCTCGGCTTGCTGAACCTGGATTACCAGTCGACCTTCTTTGGCCGCAACCTGTTGCAGGAAAACCCACTGCCGCCGCGCGTGGTCGTGGGCAATTACCAGCACCTGGGTTTGTTTGACGGCAAAGACCTGGCCATTCTCAGCCCGCGTCAGGGGCTGCGCCGCCATGATGATGCGCTGAGCACCAGTATTGAATCGCGGGTAGCGGCGACTGATCCGCTGATTGAGCGGGCAATAGCCTACTACCAGGGTGCCAGTCATGGCTTCAAGCAGCAATTGCTGGGCTGGAAGCCGGCGCAAAAGGGACATGTGCAGGTTTCAGAACGCTAATTGACCCACGACCCTCACCCCAACCCTCTCCCATAGGGAGAGGGCTAGGGTGAGGGGCTTTTAACAGACCTACAAAAAAGCCCCGCCTGATTACTCAGGCGGGGCTTTTGCGTAGCGGGGTAAGGCTGGCTGTCGGGTAAGAAGCGGCCATTGCTGGCCGCCCCTCCCCTAAGAACTGTACGTGCGAGTTTCCCCGCATACAGCTCAAGCCTTTGTAAGCCCTCCCGCATGGGAGAGCCAGCAGTGAGCTCGCTCCTAACCCTTGGGTGGATATGGATCGTTGCCGTAGGAGTCCCGGGCGCGGATCTTTCCATCCTGACCATGGATTAGAACTTCACTCTTTTGGTTCTGAGCAATGCTGCGTGCTGCTTCAGCGGCTTCCTGCTGGGTTCTGTGATGCGAGGTATCTTTCGAATTCCCCTCACCACGTACTGCCCAACCATCATCCCTCTTTACAACGTGCTGGTTCTTACCTGACATAGGACACCTCGACATATTGAGAATGTCCTCGGAGACTAGCAAGCAAAGACCATAAACACAACATGCACCAAGAACCAATTCACTGAAGCACAACATATGGTGGTAGCAATAAAGCATCACCGAATAAGTTGCGCATGTAGCTGCCGATGACAATTGGGGTGCAGCAACTCCACGTTTTCCAGCTCGTCGCCACCGCCCTTGTGCCGCTCGACGATGTGGTGAATGTTCCACCCCGTATCGAACGTTATTAGTTGCTTGCACAACGGGCAGCGCTTGTTCTGGGCAATCCAGAGCCTCAGCGTTTTCCGTTTCCCCTCATCCGAACTTCGCCACGCATATTCCAGCCGTTGCTCGAAGTACATCTCGTCCTCTGGGGCGTATGGGTTAGCCTCGGCCTTGATTTTGGTGTGCCGCTTGATCGGCGTATCGCTGGCGTACAACAAGTGGAGCAGTTTGCCGCTGGGGTGTAGCCCGGAAAATACCCAGCTGCGTGTTCCCACACGCTTGAAGTACTTTTCCTTGACCCAGCGTTTGCAGCGATTCAAATGTCGCCGCCTGCACCATCGCCATAGCAATTTCCAGATCCTGTAATCCACATAGTTAAAGGTCTGCTTAGCGACAATCGGCCGATGATAATTGGCCCAACCCCGGATAACCGGGTTGAGCTGCTTGATCAACAGACTGGCCGGTACCGCTTTGTTCACCTCAACCAACGCCTTAACCTTGGCCAGCAATGCTTTCACGTTCTTGTGACCTGGCTTTATCAGCAGCTTGTCACCGTACTTGCGAACGTTCTGACCGAGGAAATCGAACCCGTCCGCCACATGCGTGAACAGCGTTTTCTCCACCGCAAGGCTCAACCCACGCTTGGCCATAAAGGCTTCAACAACGGGTCTTACCTCGTTTTCCAGCAGCTCTTTCGAGATGCCAGTGATGACGAAATCATCTGCGTACCGCACATAATTGACCTTGGTCTTGTAGCTGGCTTTGGTGTTGCGCTGCCCGAATCGAGATTCAAGCTCCTTTTCCAGTCCATCAAGGGCCAAGTTGGCCAATACGGGCGAGATGATGAACTGGTCAAGTAATCCCGGACACCGATTACGGTGTTTATGCCGCTTTTTGCTCCATGGCTATTGGCGACAGGTAGTTGTTGTAGCTGTGGAGCCTGATTCGGTTGTATCGCATGAAGAAGCTAGTTATATCCTGCCTGGCTTCTTCAACTGTCGTGTAGCCCTTATTGGGCACCCACTCTGATTTGAGTGTCCCGAAGAAACGCTCTGTTGGCGCGTTGTCCCAGCACTGCCCTCTGCGGCTCATGCTTTGTGTTATCCCATGCTCCAGCAGCGCGGACTGAAAGAGCTGGCTGGTGTATTGGCAGCCTTGATCCGAATGAAACATCAAGCCTGCATGTTTACCTCGAACCTCCACCGCCATTCTCAGCGCTCTGCTAACCAGGTTGGCGTCATTGATCAGAGAGAACGCCCAGCCAACGATTCGGCGGGCGAACAGATCAATGACTGCTGCCAAGTGATACCAGCGTTTACCAACCATCAGGCTGGTAACGTCGCCGCACCAGACCTGATTGATTGCGGTTGGCTCGAAGTTACGCTTGAGCAGGTTCTTGGCCACAAATGCTTCGACGCCTCTAGAGCGATACTGATGGCGACGGCGCTGTCTGCTGGCCAAATTTGCCTCCGCCATGAGTTTTCCGGCCAGATGCCGCCCCACTTTGATCTGCCGGGCCTTCAAGTGCTGAGAGATCATCCGCGCGCCTGCACTTCCCCGGCTTTCGTCATGCAGTTGCACGACTTTTGCTCTGAGCGCGTCACGCTTGGTATTCGGCGCTGAACGACGCTTAAGCCAGTCATAAAACGCGCTGCGGGAAACGCTCAACGCACTACAAAGGAGGCGGATCGGATATGAGTTCGACTCTCTCAGCTCTTCGATCAGGAAAAACGATCGGGATCCGACATCAAGAGAGCCGTAGCTTTTTTTAAGATTTCAGCCTCGGTCTCCAGGCGCTTGACCTTGGCTCGCAGCTGTTGAAGCTCTCGTTGTTCGTCGCTGATTGCCTTAGTACCTGCCACTGGCTGCCCTTTCTGACGCTCTTTGCGAACCTGATCAATCCAGCGGCGCAGAGCGGTAGGCCCAACGTCCATCGATGCACAGACGTCAGGAACTGAGCAGCTATCATCAAGAACCATGCTTGCAGCACGTTGCTTGAACTCGCGGGTGTAGGTCTTTCGCTCTTGCATGGAACCTCCTGATTGGGCGAATCATATCGCCCTTAAGAGGTGTCCGGGAGCATTAGGCCAGTTCATGATGCCTCCTTGCGGAGTTCCCGCCCCCGTCGGATTCAATCGACCGGATTCCATATATCCCACTTTCAGCCATTTCCTTAGAACCACTTTGTCCATCGGGACGTTAGTGATCAGCCAGTCGTGACTGATGTTGTCGAAACATCCCTTTATATCGCCCTCCATGACCCACTGCGCAGAATGCTTGCGACCGAGATTGACGAACAATTGCTCGATTGCATCTGCCGTGGAACGGTGAGGGCGAAAGCCATAGGAGCTTCGGTCGGCTGTGGTCTCAGACACCGGTTCAAGTGCCAGCAGGTATAACGCCTGCATCGCTCGATCCAGCATCGTCGGAATACCCAGCGGTCTACGCTGGCCATTTGCTTTGGGAATGTAAATCCGCCGCAATGGCCGGGGCTTGTAGCCCCTGCGCTCTAACCGAAAAACTGCCTTCCATTTGCTTTCAGACGTGCTCCAGGTTTCCCCATCGACGCCGGGAGTCCTGCGACCCCGGTTTTCAGTGACCCGTTTAACCGCCAACACCTTGGCTGCAAACGAGCGAACCAGCATACGCTGCAAGGTTTTCACCTGCCGCCATTGCTGATTCTTAGCTGCCTTCGCGATCCGTACCTGTAGCCCTCGCACCTGTCGATGACCTGTTTCCCAGTCTATCGAATGCCAACTGGTGGCCAGATGGGAGGACGCAGGTACTTCTATTTCAGACGCACTCATCTTGCTTTTCCTCCAGAGAAGATCTCCCCAGAGGGCAGCGGACGCACGTCGCCCTTGTGGGGGAGTGAGTACACCGCCCCGCAAGGGATTTCTATGAGTTAGACGCAGCCGGTCAAACCGACAAACGTCTGTTCTTGATGGCTTTACAAGCCTTCTCGCGATCAAAGACCAGTCGGAAGTCAGCACCGTTTCCAGTCAGGGCAGAGCCCTTATCCAACCCCATTACAGGGAGGCGTTCGCTTTTTCCGACATCCTCTACCCGCATTTTCAACAGTCTTCCTCACGGTCGACCTGCCTTGCCATACAGGCCAATGGCGAAAATACGGGCTTACCGAGTTCCATAACCGTCACAAGGATGGGTTAGGCCCTGCCTATTCACCGATGACTCAATGTCAGCGTGCCCCCAGATGTAAAAGGGACAACCAGTCATGCACCATTTTGGTCAAAGCCTATCAGCAACTTTGGCTCCATGCGGTTGACGGTGTTTATCAGCAGTTCACTTACGTTGGCCATACCAACCAGCCTAGCGTCTCACCCGCGTGTTGCTCGCAGGGTCTGCATGGCACCTCACGGTAACCACACACCACAGAATCATGGGACTACATTGTCAGGAAGCTTCGCACCCCGCCGTTACCAGCGACGCACTATCCCTAGGCTACTTTTGGCTGAACAAAAGGTCTCGCGTCCCGTCTACCTTGCGGTTTCTGGTTGAGACAATGACAGCTATGGCTTGCGCCCTATAGATAGGAGCAGGCCAGCTTTTTTTAGACACGACTTCCCATACCTCCCTCGCAGTGATTCAAAATCTGCAAGCTCAGTACGAATATCGTTCTGATGATTCCCGGAGAGGAAATCACGATATATAGGCGACATTGCGCCGAATTCTAAGCACCTTGTGGGTGCCGGAAATCCGGGCTTTGGCGCCCGGACTTCGGGTTTTTTTTAAGCTGTTTCTGCGGGAAAGTGGTCACCAAACCATGTTGATGACCACCAGATGTAGCCCGCTAGGTGCTTCTACCTATAGCGACTCTCGTCGCACTACATCATGCCGCCCATACCACCCATGCCGCCCATGTCTGGCATGCCGCCAGCTGGTTTGTCTTCCTGGATCTCAGCGATCATCGCCTCAGTGGTGATCATCAGGCTGGCAATCGACGAAGCCGCTTGCAGAGCTGAACGAGTCACTTTAGCCGGGTCAAGGATACCCATTTCGATCATGTCGCCGTATTCACCAGTGGCTGCGTTGTAACCGTAGTTACCCGAACCCTGCTTCACTTTGTCGACAACTACGCTTGGCTCATCACCGGAGTTGGCAACGATCTGGCGCAGAGGTGCTTCAACAGCACGACGCAGCAGAGCAATACCCACGTTCTGATCAGCGTTGTCGCCTTTCAGTTCGGAGATGGCTTGCAGAGCGCGAACCAGTGCCACGCCACCGCCAGGTACCACGCCTTCTTCAACGGCTGCACGAGTAGCGTGCAGGGCGTCTTCAACGCGGGCTTTCTTCTCTTTCATTTCTACTTCGGAACCAGCGCCAACCTTGATCACTGCAACGCCGCCAGACAGCTTGGCCAGACGCTCTTGCAGTTTTTCACGGTCGTAGTCCGAAGTGGTATCAGCCACTTGAGCACGGATCTGGGTAACACGTGCCTGGATGTCCGCATCGTTGCCAGCACCATCGATGATGGTGGTGTTTTCTTTGGACAGGATCACGCGCTTGGCGTTACCCAGGTGCTCCAGGGTAGTGCTTTCCAGGCTCAGGCCGATCTCTTCGGAGATTACGGTACCGCCAGTCAGAACAGCGATGTCCTGCAGCATTGCTTTACGACGGTCACCGAAGCCTGGTGCTTTGACAGCAGCGACTTTAACGATACCGCGCATGTTGTTCACAACCAGAGTCGCCAGGGCTTCGCCTTCAACGTCTTCAGCCACGATCAGCAGTGGACGGCCGGCTTTTGCAACGGCTTCCAGAACTGGCAGCATTTCGCGGATGTTGGAGATCTTTTTGTCAACCAACAGGATCAGCGGGCCGTCCAGCTCAGCCACCATGGTGTCTGGCTTGTTCACGAAGTAAGGGGACAGGTAGCCACGGTCGAACTGCATGCCTTCAACAACAGACAGTTCGTTTTCCAGGCCCGAGCCTTCTTCAACGGTGATCACGCCTTCTTTACCGACTTTTTCCATGGCTTCGGCAATGATTTCGCCGATGGAGCTGTCGGAGTTGGCAGAAATGGTACCAACCTGGGCAATTGCCTTGCCGTCAGCGCATGGCTTGGCCAGTTGACGCAGTTCTTTGACGATAGCGATGGTCGCTTTGTCGATACCGCGCTTCAGGTCCATCGGGTTCATGCCGGCAGCGACGGCTTTCAGGCCTTCGTTGACGATCGACTGAGCCAGAACGGTTGCAGTGGTAGTACCGTCACCAGCGTCATCGTTGGCACGGGAGGCAACGTCTTTAACCAGCTGCGCGCCCATGTTTTCGAAGCGGTCTTTCAGCTCGATTTCTTTTGCAACGGACACGCCGTCCTTGGTGATGGTCGGAGCGCCGAAGCTCTTCTCGATGATCACGTTACGGCCTTTAGGGCCCAGGGTCGCTTTTACTGCGTCAGCCAGGACGTTTACACCAGCCAACATTTTTTTGCGGGCGGAGTCGCCGAATTTAACTTCTTTAGCAGCCATGTTCGTTCTTCCTTAAATACTTTGTAGTAACGGGAAAAGGAGCGGGAAATCAGCCTTCAATTACAGCGAGAATCTCGTTCTCAGCCATAACCAACAGGTCTTCGCCGTCGACTTTTACAGTGTTGCTGCCGGAGTAAGGGCCGAACACAACCTTGTCACCCACTTTAACGGCCAGTGCACGCACTTCACCGTTGTCCAGAACGCGACCCGTACCAACGGCGATCACTTCACCGCTGTTAGCTTTTTCAGCAGCAGAACCCGGCAGAACGATACCACCAGCGGTTTTCTTTTCTTCTTCGCTGCGACGGATTACGACGCGGTCATGCAGAGGACGAAGCTTCATTGTCGATCTCTCCTAATTGAGGTGTTCATCGGCCGGTGTCAATACCGGCTGGGTTTACAAGTCCGGAAATGCCGGGTGCGATTCGCGGTTGGGATTTTGCTGTTGCCAGTAAAACCCTGCGGTGTCCGTTACATAAGGGCGCATCCACTTATTACAAGGGCACGCCCACGAAATTTTTAACCTGGCGTGCCACTTGAAACAGACACGGCACCCAAGGTGCCGTGTTGATGACGCCAAAGCCTTATTTATCGCGATGCTCTAACTCGCCTTCGATCACATTGGGCTCACGCCCCAAAGGCTGATGGGCACGTGGTCGTGCGGCTTCGAAGTCTTCGGCAAACGCACGCTGGCGGATGGCCTGTTCTTCAGCACGCTTGCGCAGGCGGTTGACCAGAAACCGGCGAACTGGAGGGAACAGCAACAACAGACCGGCCGCATCGCTGATAAAACCAGGCAGAACCAACAGTCCACCACCCAGCGCCAGCATCAGGCCTTCAAGCATTTGCTGAGCAGGCAGCTCGCCGCGATTCAGGCTTTCGCGCGCTTTGAGCGCCGTGGCCAAGCCTGCGACGCGAACGACCAGAACACCCAGCATGGAGCCGGCAATGATCAGCAGCAACGCGGGGAAAAACCCTATGGCGGTGCTGACCTTGAAAAAGACGTACAGCTCTAGCACTGGAAACAACAGAAAGAGCAATAGAAAAGCGCGCATCAAATGATTCCTCTCCGGAAGAATATCTTCCAACCAAGACTAGATGACGGCGCGCCTGTGCAAATTCAAGGTCAGACCATCTGTTTTTTCGGCCACTCACTGGCACGGGCCAGCAAAACCAAGGCTTCGCGCACCTGTGTCGAAGTGTTGCAAGGCTCCGGAAAAGCCAACCAGTGCACGCCTTCGCCGATGCGCAGGTGCATGCCTTCGCTGTCGATGCCCACCAGCATAGCTGGCGCTGTTTGCGGCAGGCCGGTCAGTTTGACGTAGTGTTCAATGGCATTGGCGTGATCGCTGTTCATATGCTCGACCATCCGCACCTCGACCTGCCCGGCGAAAGGGTTTGCCAGCGTGACCTGGTCCAGCCAGTGGATGGCACCAAAACCGCCTATGTAGCGATGACGAACCGGGTTGAGCACCCAGAAATCGAAATCATGGGCAGTGTCATAGCCCTTCGCCTCGGGAAAGTAGCGGTAGTAACGCTCGGCTGCGGCTTCAATGGCTGCGGGATCGCTCAATTGCACGGCTTCGGCCAGCACGGTAAGACGGCCAACAGCCTGCACCTCTTCAGCGCCCCGCTCCCCCACCATCAGGGAACACTTGGGATCCTTGCGCAGGTTGTGGGTGTGCTGGGCGATGCGGCTGATCAGGATCAGTGGCCTCCCCAGCTCATCCAGGCAATAAGGCACCACGGAGCCGAAGGGAAATCCCGGCATGGCCTTGGACTGGGTAGCCAGGGCGCCACGGTATTCCTTGAGCAGTAATTCTCGGGCATGCTTGGCAGCTTCAACGCTCAACTTATGACTCCTTAATAAAAATCCGTAGATAACGGTCGAGATCAGGGCACTCATGCAACTTAAAGACAAAGTAATCATTATCACTGGCGGCTGCCAGGGGCTGGGTCGCGCCATGGCCGAGTACCTGGCTGCCAAGGGCGCCAAACTGGCACTGGTCGACCTCAACCCGGAAAAACTCGAACTGGCGGTGGCAGCCTGCCAGGCGCACGGCGTCGAGGCCCGAGCCTACCTGTGCAACGTCGCTGACGAAGAACAGGTTACGCAAACCGTTGGCCAAATTGCAGAAGATTTTGGTGCGATCAACGGCCTGGTCAACAACGCCGGCATTTTGCGTGACGGCCTGCTGCTCAAGGTCAAGGATGGCGTTATGACCAAGATGAGCCTGGCGCAATGGCAAGCGGTAATTGATGTGAACCTGACCGGGGTTTTCCTGTGCACCCGTGAGGTAGCGGCGAAAATGATCGAGCTCAACAGCGAGGGCGCGATCATCAATATCTCGTCGATCTCCCGTGCCGGCAATGTCGGCCAGACCAACTACTCGGCGGCCAAGGCCGGGGTTGCTGCTGCCACCGTGACCTGGGCCAGGGAACTGTCGCGTTACGGCATTCGAGTAGCCGGGATTGCACCGGGCTTTATCGAAACCGAAATGACCCTGGGCATGAAACCCGAAGCCCTCGAAAAAATGACCTCGGGCATTCCGCTCAAGCGCATGGGCAAGGTTGAAGAAATCGCTCATTCGGCAGCGTACATTTTTGAAAACGACTACTACACTGGGCGCATTCTGGAACTGGATGGCGGGTTGCGGATCTAGGCATCATCTCCCGCAAAGATAGGCTTGGATTCAATCATGAAACGGCCTGGACGCCCAATCCAGGCCTCACCGTTCACCTCGTTCGGAGTGCGTCAGCGCAAAGCTGTGAGATGCCGGACTAAGCGGTAAACCGCCAAGAAAGCCAATTCACAGGCTTTCGACACATCAAAATCGGATAACAAACACCTTGCCGACCGGGTCTTTCACTCGACGCTCTCGCTCGACCTGAACGTTGCTCCGATAATCCCAACGCTTGCTAAATCGATGTTCAAGGTGGGGGTGACTAGCGCTGCCCACCTATCACCACCGCTCTCCAGGCGCAGTTCATAGCCCCGCAATACCCGAGCCCGCACTTGTTGGATTGAGGCGGAATTTTACTGCGGCTTGATCCCGGGAATATTCGAGCAAACCTGATTGATACAGTAGCCGATGCAGGTATTGGTCTTATTTTTCTCTGGCATCGCAGGCATGACCGTTATATCAGGCATTCATGCCGGGGTTTTGCTGTGAGCGGCTATATAGTCTAGCCACAGCAACCTCTCAGAAAACTCTTACAAGAACAATAGCAAATGCCCATATAGCATTTAAAAGCCAAACAACGAACATACACACCCAAGCAGCTACCGCACAGTATCTCTTAAAAGAGAAACTGTGATGTCAACCAGGAATTCAAGGCGACATAACCTCCACCCAACAAGAGTAACAGAATTTAACAGCAAAACAGGAACACCTCATATATTGCACTATCCACACACTTAACTAAACGACATGAGAAATAACTGCATGCGAATTAAAATCATCGCTCTTACACTGCTGACAGGTTCCTCTATTGCAAGCATCGCTAATGCTGCGGACGGAACAATCAACTTTACGGGTACTATTCTCAGCGCGGCATGCACAGTGACGCCAGCGACTGGCACTCAGACAGTCCCACTTAATTCTGTCACCACGAGCAGCTTGAGCACCGCCGGTGTTACTTCGTCACCCACTAAATTCGATATCGTATTGACCAGTTGCCCTTCTACCGTCAGCACGGCCACCGTAAAGTTCGACGGCCCCACAGACAGTGACAATTCAAGCATCCTGAAACTTACGACTGAGCCAGGTGTTGCGACCGGTGTAGGCATCGCACTGTATGAAAAAGATGCCTCAACACAAATTCCGATCGGCACAAGCTCCACCAGCAGCACGCTGTCCACCACCAGTGACACTACCTTTACTTTTTATGCCAAGTACATGGCTACCAAGGCGGTCACTTCAGGTCCGGCTAACGGCAGCACAGACTTCACTATCAACTACAACTAGCCCCCACTCACCGTGCATTGAGTAATTTCAATGCGTACTGACAACCTGTGCCCACCCCTTGCAAGGGGTAGGCACCTTGAGGAAAACCACACAATGCAATGGCTCATGTCCATCTGTATTACTCTAACTCTCGCCAGCCTGACTCATACTGCTTCGGCGGGAGTGGTAATAGGAGGCACTCGAGTTATTTATGACACCGCAAGAAAAGACTCTTCCTTCTCGGTAAGCAATACTGGAACGTCAGAGCCTTATCTGATTCAGTCCTGGGTAGAAAACCTGCACGACAGCAACAAAGCCCCCTTTATCATAACGCCGCCCTCTTTCGCCTTGACGCAGACCAAGAAAACACCCTGCGCATCATTCATACGGGAGGGCAGTTACCCGCCGATAAAGAGTCGGCATTCTGGGTGAATGTAAAAACAATATCAGCCTCGGAGAAAAGCGATTCCAACCAGTTACAAATTTCGGTCAAAAGTCGAATCAAGGTTTTTTATCGTCCTACTGGTCTCCCTGGTGATGCGACCGAAGCTTACAAGGCATTGACCTTTACTCGCCAGGGCAGGCAGCTAAAAGTTAACAATCCAACGCCGTATCATGTTTCTTTTTTTCACGTCCGCGTGGGAGATAAAGAAATACAAAATGCCGGTATGGTTGCCCCACAAAAAACGCTCAGCTGGGAGATTCCTCCCGACGCGACCGGACCTGTCAGCTGGCAAGCCATCAACGATTATGGCGGAGTTTCCCCCACCGCAAGTGCCGCACTGCAGTAGCCAGGTACTTTGCATACTTTATTGTCCAGGCCACCCTAAACTTCACACAGCCAAGCGATAGCGACTGAGTTTCACTGCAGTCGTATCGAGGTCGTTCGCATGCAAAAAGCCCCTTTCTACCAGGCCCTTAAATTCCAGGTGCGCCAGCGTGCGCCACTCTTGCACTGCACTCACCTGACTTTATTGATCAGCATACCCGCAACATTAGAACTCGCCTTCCAGCCCTCTTCAGCTTTTGCGCAGGAATACTTCAACCCCCACGCTCTGGAAATGGGTGATCCTGGACAAAAGCCCATCGACCTAGAGTACTTCGCCAACCAGGGCGGGCAACTACCAGGTCTATACAGTGTCGATATATATCTAAATGATAATCGGGTAGCCCATCGAGACGTAAACTTTGTGAGTATCGCTGGAACACTTCAACCCGAACTGACCTCACCTCAACTCCAGGAGATGGGGGTCAAGCTGGAAGCTTTCCCGGCCTTGCAGCAACTGCCCTCAACAAGCGCAATCAGTACATTGTCAGACTACATCCCCTATGCCAGCAGCCGGTTCGATTTCAAACTGCAGCGGCTGGATATCAGCATCCCCCAAGCCGCACTCACAAGCCAGGCTCATGGCTACGTGGATCCTCAGCTATGGGATCAAGGCCTTTCGGCTGCACTGTTGAACTATAGTTTCAGCGGCTCCAACACGCTCAATAATAATAGCAATAATCGCTCAAAGACAAACGACAGCTATTATTTAAATTTACGCAGTGGCCTGAACTTGGGCGCGTGGAGGCTGCGTAATTATTCTACGTATAATTCACGTAACGGAAATAACAACTGGCAGAACCTCGACACTTATGCGCAAAAGTATATTCAGTCACTAAAGGGGCAACTGACGTTGGGTGACAGCTCAACGCCCAGTGACGTTTTCAACAGTGTGCTATACCGCGGTATTCAATTAAATTCGGACGACAACATGTACCCTGACAGTCTGAAAGGGTTTGCACCCGTTGTTCGAGGCATTGCCCAGAGTAATGCCCAGGTCACCGTGCGACAAAATGGCTACATTATTTATCAAACCTATGTCTCGGCGGGTGCGTTCACAATCACTGACTTGTATCCCACGTCCTCCAGTGGTGACTTGGAAATTGCAATCACCGAAAGTGATGGCACCGTACGCCGTTCAACTCAATCATTTTCTGCGGTACCTGTAATGCTACGTGAAGGGCGCCTGAAGTATTCAGTGACTGCAGGACAATATCGTTCCAACGCCAGCGCAGCCAGCAAACCAAGTTTTATGCAAAGCACGCTGATTTACGGATTGCCCTATGACTACACCCTCTATGGTGGCTTACTGGCATCTGGAAAATATAATGCCACGACTGTTGGTATTGGCCATACGCTGGAAGGTTGGGGGGCGGTATCTGTGGATGCTACACAGGCACACGCCAAACTACGCAACGGGTCCAGCCATCAAGGGCAGTCTTACCGCTTCCTCTATTCAAAAACCATTAACACCACTGACACTACCTTTACGTTGGCTGGATATCGCTACTCCACCAGCGGCTACTACGACTTTCAGGAAGCCAACGAAATTGACCCCGACAACTTCAATAATTGGCGCGGAACCAGCACTAAACGCAGCAAGACGCAGCTCAGCATCAACCAATCTTTTGGAGACAAAGGAAACTTCTATCTTAATGGATACCAACAAAGTTTCTGGCGTCAAAACAAATATGAGCGCAGCCTGACGGCAGGTTATGACCTCAGTTACCGCAGCATCAACTACGGCTTGGCGTATACTTTCACCCAGACACCGCTTGATACTGGACGCAACAACAAAGATCAGCAACTTTCCTTCAAAGTTCAGTTCCCTTTGGGCAAGACACTCCCTAACAGTTGGGCCAGTTACAATTTCAACGCCAGCAAGCAAGGCAGCAGCGCTCATGACGTAGGCCTGAGCGGCACCGCACTGGCAGACAACAACCTGAGCTACAGTATTCAACAGCGGTACGCAAACCAAGGTGTCGGCAGTAGCGGTAATGCCAACGCAAACTACAAAGGCACTTATGGAGAAGCCAGGATTGGTTATAACTACGACACCCGATCACAGCAAGTCAATTACAACTTGCAAGGCGGTATTGTAGCCCACCCTTATGGTGTCACGCTTTCACAACAACATGGTGAAACCATGGCCTTGGTTCGGGCACCTGACGCAGCCGGTGCCAAAGTAAAGAATACTACCGGTGTAAAAACCGACTCGCGTGGTTATGCTGTCGTGCCCTATCTCAGTACATACCGAAAAAACCGGGTAGCGCTTGACACCGCAACACTCACTGACGACGTTGATATTGAGATCAATACCAAAACGGTGATTCCTACCAAAGGTGCGCTTGTATTGGCAGACTTTAAGACTCGTGTTGGCAAGCGTGTATTGATTTCTTTGAGTCACGGCGGCAAGCCCGTACCTTTTGGCGCTACCGCGACACTGCTGGAGAACTCAACTCATTCTAATAATGAGGGCGTTGTCGGCCTGGAGGGCGAGGTATACCTCAGCGGTGTGCCGCAGTCTGGAGCACTGCATGTAAAATGGGGGGATAAATCTGGCCAGCAATGCACGTCACACTTCATCTTGCCTGAGCTGCTTGTAGAGCAAAACGCCACCCCCGCCATCAGCTCCCTTTCAAGCATCTGTCAATAGGCGGAAAACCATGACTCTTGCCAAATATAAAGCCAGTGACCTTATCGTAAAACATAGAGGTCACGCTACTTTCGGATTGTTCATTCTTGCCTTTTCGAACATCGCCACAGCCAGTTGTTCTTTCTATAACGGGGCCACTTCAGAAATAAGAAAAGATATCAATTTTGGTTCTATCATTGTTCAGCGGGACAGTCCTGCTGGCACCGTATTGGCGACAATAAGCACCGGCCCATATCATAGTTCCTATCCCTTTTTCGGGTGCAACACGAGTTGGACATACCGCTGGAAAAATGAAATATTTACTATCCTGAGCCCCCTGGCAAACCGAATATACAACACCAATATTGACGGGATCGGGATAAGTACAAATAATGAATCAAACACTTACATCGTACCGTACGACGAACCCCTAGGCGCCAACAATTATATTTCAATCCCCCGCGGAATGCGTGTAAGACTTATCAAAACAAAGGCGGGTGCCGTAGGAGCAGGAACTCTTACCACCGGAAGAATTGCCAGAGCGTCCATTGTTGGAAACTTCTATACCGCCAACATCACATTAGTGGGCGTTAATACTATTGTTCCCGTTGCCTGCTCCGTCACCAGCGCTTCCATCAACGTTCCGATGGGCGATGGAATACCGATGAGCACTTTTACTGGGCCCGGTAGCGTCGCCGCCGAAACACCATTCGCCATAGAGCTAAATTGCGATGCAAACACTCGTGTACAGGTCAAACTGGACGGCAGCCCCCATGCGTCTGCCGTCGAGGGTGTATTGGCGCTGAACTCCACCCCTTCCGGGACCATGGCCAAGGGCATAGGTTTACAATTACTTCACAACAGTACGCCTGTAAAGCTGGCGACTAATATTACCGTAGGGACCGTCACGAACGACGGCAACTACTCAATCCCACTGACGGCCCGGTATTATCAGACCGGCGCAAGCGTAAGTGGTGGCGTGGCAAACAGCACGGCAACATTTACCCTGACCTACAACTGATACCTTAAGTCGATGGTTGCATCTAGATATCAGGTCAGAACCTTAGTTTTTGAGGGAGAGCCCTGCCTCTAATGAGGCAGGCATTGGTGAATTTCAACATCCTTGGAATTCAAATGGGTGTTTTCTGATTCCCCACAAGATCCAAGCCCGCCCTCTCAAGTCATGCCGTACGGTTTTACTACCAGACCACGCCAAACCCTACGGTATAGCGGGTCTTGTTGAGGGCGTTATCAGAGCCACTCGAGCTGCCAATCAGGTCTTTCTCGGCCTTTAGATTCAGCGATGCCCATTCCGTGACCTTGTAACGCAAGCCGATTTCGGAATCGAGACTGTAGTCCGACTCCCCTTCCAGCGACTTGCCCAATTCACCATTGGTGAAAAACGAGACTGTTTTGCCCATCAGGTAACGGTTGTAATCCCACTTCATGGCCAGCGAGTAGAAGTTGTCTTTCTTACCGTCAGAGTATTCGTAATCAGTGCGATTGAGCAGTGAGCCCAGCGAGAATGCGCCCAATTCGTCATCCCAGAACTGGTAGCCGGGGCCGGTACCGACTGTTCGCTGACGGGAAATGTCTTCCACCCGGTCGCGGTTATAGGTCAAACGACCTTGCCAGTACCACTTGTCGCTGATGAAGTAATCCAGCGCGTACTCGGCAGTCCAGTTATCCGTGGTTATCACATCGTTCTGAAACTCGCGGTTGTACTCACCCTCTGCGTGATGACGCCAGGCGCCGTGGCGGGCAGTGGTCTTGAAATCGAGATCGTAGTCGTCGGTATCCTTGTCCGCCCGTTTGTAGTCCATCGCCACATCAACATTGCCTTTCCAGACCATGTCTTCGACCAGCGGTTTGGGCTTGATGAGTTGCTGGATACTGGCCAGAGCTACGGTTTTCGGTGCTTCACCGTTGACCAGGGTTACGCTGCCGTCTTCGGCCGCCTGCAATGACTTGGCCTTTTCACCGGTCCAGGCATCCTGCTTGACCAGCAATTCCTGATCACTTTCCAGGGTCTTGACCTGCTTCCAGTCAATGGGCACGGCCCCCGCATACTCGGTCTGAATCAGTAATTTGCCGCCATCAAAGACTTTGATCTTGCCGCTCAGGCGGTCGCCGTTTTTCAACCACACCGTATCGGCAAACACGGGCGCAGCAAGGCACATGACAACAAGGCATAACAGGGTTCTGGACAACATAAGCGGATGCGAAACTCAGAAAAACGGAAGAATGCCGGCATTATCCGGATGGATACGCCCTTGAGGAAGAAAGACCGACTCATTGTGCCGGAGTTCATTCTATAGTTCTGTAACAACCCCCATCTTGACCAGAAGTGTCCCTTGAATACACTGCCAGACATTCTTCAAACTCCCGCCGAGATTCGGCGCACGGCGCTGTATTCAACCTTGATGATGGTGCCTGCAGGTTACGTGGTTACTTACGGGCAACTCGCCGAAGCGGCGGGTCTGGGTCGCGCAGCGCGCTGGGTTGGGCGAACGCTCAGCCAGCTCCCCGACGATACGCGCCTGCCGTGGCACCGGGTTCTCGCCGCCGGTGGTCGTATCAGTCTGCCTGCAGGTAGCCCGTCTGGTGATGAACAGCGCGCGCGTTTGCGGGCAGAAGGCTTGAGCATCATGAATAATCGCGTGGATATGCGACGCCATGGCTGGCGCCAGATAGAGCACTGCGGTTAGAGTGCGCCCTTTGTTTCCGCAACCAGAGGCAGACTCCAGTCCATGCCCCGTAAAACCTGGCGCGAAGCGCTAGCTGCGTATTCCAGCCCCTCGACCCTAGTGCTGTTGCTGCTCGGTTTTGCCGCCGGCTTGCCGTACATGCTGGTGTTTTCAACCCTTTCCGTCTGGTTGCGCGAAGCCGGTGTGGCCCGCGAAACCATTGGCTATGCCAGCCTGATCGGGCTGGCATACGCCTTCAAATGGGTGTGGTCGCCGCTGCTGGACCAATGGCGCCTGCCATTACTCGGCAAACTTGGCCGGCGTCGCTCATGGCTGGTGCTGTCACAGTCGCTGGTTATCCTGGGCCTGATCGGCATGGGCTTTTGTGACCCGCAAAAACATCTGTCCTGGCTGATTGCCATTGCGGTTGTAGTGTCTTTCGCTTCGGCGACCCAGGACATTGCCGTCGATGCCTATCGCCTGGAAATCGCCGAAGACAACCGGCAGGCCGCGCTCGCCGCAAGTTACATGTCCGGTTATCGCGTAGCGGCCCTGCTGGCCACGGCGGGCGCCCTGTTCTTTGCCGAAGGCTTCGGTTCGACGGGCTTCAACTACAAACATTCGGCCTGGACCGGCACCTACGTGCTGTTCGGCCTGCTGATGGTCCCCGCACTGCTCACCACCCTGTTTATGCGCGAACCGCCGGTACCGTTGCGCACCCAGCTGTCGGCCGGGCGTTACAGCTTTGGCCATCAGCTGGCGTCAGTTTTTGTACTGATCGTACTGCTGGTATCTGTCCCGGCCATGTTCACCCAGCTCTACAACACCGATTTTGCTGGCGTGTTGTTTGAAGGGGTCAGCCCGCTGAACCTGATACTGGAAGACCGGGCGTTTCTACGCGCCATCCTGTACACCCTGCTCACCGTGTTGTGCCTTTCATCCATCGGACGACGCGGCCTGGCTCCGGTTCTGACCCCGGTTAATGACTTTATCGTTCGGTATCGCTGGCAAGCCCTGCTACTGCTGGGGTTGATTGCCACCTACCGCATGTCGGACACGGTCATGGGCGTAATGGCCAACGTGTTCTATATCGACCAGGGTTTCACCAAGGATCAGATTGCCGGTGTCAGCAAGATTTTCGGCCTGATCATGACCCTTGTCGGTGCGGGCATGGGCGGCTTGTTGATCGTGCGTTTCGGCATTTTGCCAATTCTGTTGATCGGTGGTGCAGCATCGGCAGGCACCAACCTGCTGTTCATGTTGCTGGCCGATATGGGCCCGAACCTGCAGATGCTGATTGTCACCATTTCCCTCGACAACTTCAGCTCCGGCCTCGCCACCTCAGCATTCGTAGCCTACCTGTCCAGTCTGACCAACCTCAAATTCTCCGCCACCCAGTACGCCCTGCTCAGCTCGATCATGCTGCTGCTACCGCGCTTGATGGGCGGTTACTCGGGGGTCATGGTCGAGAAGTTCGGTTATCACAACTTCTTTATCATTACCGCGGTGATGGGCATCCCGACGCTTCTGCTGATTGCCTTGCACTGGTATCAGGAGAGCCGCCGGGCCCGGCAAAAGCCCGTTGTCGACCTGGAAAAGGCCCAATAAACACGAGGGGGAGCACACCTTCCCCCACCCGCCCTGTACGCAGGCAGATCTCGCCCGTACAATGCCGAGTCATTTCTAGTCATCAGCAACGGCACCGGCTAACCATGCGCACCAGTCAATATTTGCTCGCCACACAGAAAGAAACGCCTTCAGATGCGGTCGTTATCAGCCATCAGCTGATGCTGCGCGCAGGCATGATTCGCAAACTTGCTTCGGGCCTCTACACCTGGCTGCCCATGGGCCTGCGGATCATGCGCAAGGCCGAAGCCATTGTTCGCGAAGAAATGAACGCTGCAGGCGCTCTGGAAGTGCTGATGCCGAGTATCCAGCCAGCTGAGTTGTGGCAGGAGTCCGGCCGTTGGGAAGAGTACGGCCCTGAACTGTTGCGCCTTAAAGACCGCCACGGTCGCGAGTTCTGCGTGGGCCCGACCCACGAAGAAGTGATCACCGACCTGTGCCGCAACGAGTTGAACAGCTACAAACAGCTGCCAATCAACCTGTACCAGATCCAGACCAAATTCCGTGACGAAATCCGCCCGCGCTTCGGCTTGATGCGCGGCCGCGAATTCATCATGAAGGACGCCTACTCCTTCCACGCAGACACCGCTTCGCTGCAGGTCACCTATGACCGTATGCACCAGGCCTACTGCAACGTGTTCACCCGCCTGGGCCTGAACTTCCGCCCGGTTGAAGCCGACAACGGCTCCATCGGCGGTGCCGGCTCCCACGAGTTCCACGTTCTGGCTGAATCCGGCGAAGACGATATCGTGTTCAGCAATGGTTCCGACTACGCGGCCAACATCGAAAAAGCCGAAGCCGTACCCGCCGAAACTTCGCGCCCTGCTGCCACCCAGGAGCTGCGCCTGGTCGACACACCGGATGCCAAGACCATCGCGCAATTGGTTGATGGCTATGACCTGCCAATCGAGAAAACCGTCAAGACCCTGATCGTTCACGCCGCCGAAGCTGGCAAACTGATCGCTCTGGTGATCCGTGGCGATCACGAACTCAACGAAATCAAGGCTGCCAACCATCCGCTGGTGCACAGCCCGCTGGTCATGGCCTCGGATGCCGAACTGCGTGACGCCATCGGCGCCGGCGCTGGCTCTCTGGGCCCGCTGAACCTGCTACTGCCATGCATCATTGATCGCTCGGTCGAGCTGATGAGCGACTTCGGTGCGGGTGCCAATATCGACGACAAACACTATTTCGGCGTGAACTGGGAGCGCGACCTGCCAGTACCGACCGTTGCCGACCTGCGCAACGTGGTGGCCGGCGACCCTAGCCCGGACGGCAAAGGCACGCTGGAAATCAAGCGCGGTATCGAAGTGGGTCACATTTTCCAGCTGGGCACCAAGTACAGCGAAGCCATGAAGTGCCAGGTACTGGGCGAAAACGGCAAGCCGGTCACCCTGGCCATGGGCTGCTACGGCATTGGTGTTTCCCGCGTGGTTGCCGCAGCCATCGAGCAGAACAACGACGAGCGTGGCATTATCTGGAGCGATGCCCTGGCCCCGTTCCAGGTTGCCCTGGTACCGCTGCGCTACGAAACCGAAGCCGTACGTGAAGCTACCGACACGCTCTATGCCGAACTGACTGCAGCTGGCTTTGAAGTGCTGCTGGACGATCGCGACAAGAAAACCAGCCCCGGCATCAAGTTCGCAGACATGGAACTGATCGGCATCCCGCACCGGATCGTGGTCAGCGACCGTGGCCTGGCTGAAGGCAATCTGGAATACAAGAGCCGCACCGAAGCAGAGCCGCAAGCCCTGCCCGTTGCTGATGTGCTTGCCTTCCTTCAGGCCCGTATCGCTCGCTGAAACCAGATAGAGACGCCATGTTCACTCGAAACACCTTGACCCTCGGGGGCGCCGCCATGTGCGGCGCCCTGCTGCTGAGCGGCTGTGCCAATCACATGTCGCAACGCAGCGAGCACGAGGAACGCATCGAGCGCAAACTGCTCGCCCACAGCCTGCAGATCGATGTCGGCTCGCCAACTGTGCTTGAGCTGCCGCAACGTCGTGTGCGCATCAATGAACAGAAGACCTTCGAGGTCACCGAGTTCGATGTCACACGTCATTACGACCGCTACACCCCATACCAACCCTGGCGCGAAGTCTACGAGATTCCGCTGGGCGCGGTGGCTATTGTCGCCGGGGTAGGTGCCAATGTGCTTAATGTGTTCATGTTCGGGCAACTGCCTGACAGCGTGACCAAAGACTGGATCAACTACGGCTTTGCAGGGGTAAACCCGGCGATGAACGTGCAGTCCCATGGCCGCGCCGAGCAGAACCTGGCGGGGATTGATGATGTTCAGCGTGACAAGCGCCTGGAATATTCAAGCCTGCCCTGGGCCGAACGCCCGGTGGTGATCAAGGCTGGCAAACAGACCCACGAGCTGACCACAGACCGCAATGGCGTGCTGCGCCTCAACCTGCTGGACAGCCCTTTTGCCGAACAGGATCTCAATCACGTCGGCAAGCTGACCATCATGGTGGAAGACGCCCAGGACGAAACCCATTCCGATTCGACCCTGTCGATCAGCAGTCACCTGCGTGGCAAGCTGCTCGAAGCACATAACCTGATCTACGACGACCTGGAGGGTGACGACGTCAACCAATGGGTACATCGGGTCAAACGCCTGTCGGAACTGGGGCTGGAAGAAGAAGCCAGCGAACTGGAACAAAGCCTGATCGAACTCACGCGCAACGATCCTGAGCTGCAACGTGAATTTCTTCAATCCTTGACCAAAAATGCCGGGAGACTGGTAGCGGATCCCGGCGTCAGTTGACGCAACTCTGACATGTGGGAGCGGGCTTGCTCGCGATGATATCGCTGCGGTTTTCCTGACAGACCGCACGCCAGCATCGCGAGCAAGCCCGCTCCCCCAACCAGCAAACCAGCCTACCCCTTGAACAGCTCCAGCTGCTCAAAACCACTGTTCAAATCATGCAAACGCACGCCCAGCCCGAGCAATCGCACGGGCCTGGCACCGCGCGCAAACGCCTGGCTCAACAACCCCTGATAACTCTCAAGGTCGCGCCCGGCACCGGACTGCTCCAGCGTGGTCTGGGTAAAGTCATGGAACTTCACTTTGACAAACGGCTTGCCGGGGCGATAACTGCTGTCGATACGGCCAATACGCCGGTTCAGGGTCTCTAGCAACTCCGGGAGTTTCTCCAGGCAAGAGGCCAGATCTGGCAGGTCAGTATCGTAAGTGTTTTCCACGCTGACTGACTGACGCCGACTGTCACTTTGCACCGGACGCTCATCAATCCCCTGCGCCAACCCCCACAACCGCTCACCAAAACTGCCGAATTCCCGCACCAGAGCCAGTTTGTTCCAATCACGCAGTTGCAGGCAGGTTTCGATACCCAGGCGCCCAAGCTTGTCCGCCGTGACTTTGCCCACGCCATGCAGCTTATTGACCGGCAAGGCAGACACGAAATCATCAACCTGATCAGGGGTGATCACGAACAAGCCGTTGGGCTTGCGCCAGTCACTGGCAATTTTGGCCAGAAACTTGTTGGGGGCTACCCCGGCCGACACCGTGATATGCAACTGATTGGAAACGCGCCGGCGGATGTCCTGAGCTATGCGCGTGGCACTGCCGGCAAAATGCGGGCTGTCGGATACATCCAGATAGGCTTCATCCAGAGACAGCGGCTCAATCAGCTCGGTGTAGTCGCGCAAGATGCCGTGAATCTCTCTGGACGCTTCTTTATAAGCATCCATCCTGCCGTTGACGATAACCAGGTCCGGGCACAGCTTGAGCGCATGCCGGGACGCCATTGCCGAGCGCACGCCATAAGCCCGAGCTTCATAATTACAGGTCGAGATGACCCCGCGCCGATCAGCCGAGCCCCCGACAGCCATCGGCTTGTTTGCCAGGCTCGGGTCATCACGCATCTCAATAGCGGCATAGAAACAGTCACAGTCGACGTGGATGATTTTGCGCTGCGTCATGTAAGGCGGTGTTCTTCAAGGAGGTAGGCAATACTCGGCGCAAGTATGTCACCGCGAACTGTATATAGCACCAGTAGTCTTGATTCTCCCCGACAGACGCGGGAAAAATCGCAGCTGAATTGTTTTTTTCAATCGAATCTCTACCCTCAATAGAGCTACACCCCATACGGAACAGGGCCTGCAGGCCTTTTTATAGCTGTATTTTCTAGCTAAGCAATTGACGCATAACGAATTTTTCTAAATTAACATTTGACAGCCCAGCGTATCGCTGTAGAATCCACCCCACAGACGCGGGATGGAGCAGTCTGGTAGCTCGTCGGGCTCATAACCCGAAGGTCGTCGGTTCAAATCCGGCTC
>NZ_WIWL01000198.1:0-32621 GCF_009600105.1 Pseudomonas sp. FSL R10-0056 | reverse complement strand
GTACCTCCTGACCATGATTAATACCTGTAAACGATGTGCCCGGTCTTAAACGTAAACGATGTACTCGGTTTCTACCCATTCTGCCCCCTCTCCCTCTGGGAGAGGGCAAAGGCCGCACCCGTCTCTCATTGCTGTTCGCCGCCTTGCTGTTCACCCCACTGGCCCACGCCTTCGACCTGCAACAACTGAGCGAACAACTGGCCAAGCCCCAGGTGATCCACGGTGATTTCATCCAGGAAAAACACCTGCGCGCGCTGCCCAAGCCACTCACCAGCACCGGCACATTTGTCCTGGCCAAGGACCACGGCCTGCTCTGGCAACTGAAAACCCCGCTGCAACAGGATTACCGCATCAACGCCCAGGGCATCGCCCGACGCGACGGCACGCAATGGCAGATGCTCCCGGGCAAAAGCGCGGGCGCCGAGCAGAACAGTTTGTTCCTCGCTGTTGTGCAAGGCGACAGCAGCGGCCTGCAACGTGATTTCGACCTGCAATTACAAGGCGAACCCAGCCGCTGGGCGCTGACGCTGACACCACGTTCACTGCTGCTAAAGCAAGTGTTCACCCGGATCAATATTGAAGGCGGCGAGCTGGTGCAACGTATCGAACTGCAAGAAGCCCAAGGTGACAGCACGCTGCTAAAAATGCCAAACAGCGTCGGCAATCAACCCTTGAGCGACGCGGAGCAAAACGACTTTGCGCAGTGAGCGCTGGCTGCCACGGGCCTTTCTGGTTCTGTTGCTGGCCGTGATGGCACTGGCTGGCTGGCAGTGGCGCCACGGTGCGCCGCTGTCGGCCAACCTGATGGAGCTGGTGCCGGGCGACACACCGGATGCGCTGGAGCTCAGCGCCGAACAGCGCATGCAAGAGCCCCTGAACCGCGAAATGCTGGTGCTGGTCGCCAGTGCAGACCGTCAGCAGGCGATCGCCAGCGCTCAACAATTGGGCGAGCAATGGCAAGCCAGCGGCCTGTTTGAAAAGGTCCAGTGGGACCTGCAAGCCGACCTCCCGGCCCTGCGCGAGCAACTGCTGCGCGGGCGTCTGGCGATGCTCTCGAACGCCGACCGTACCCAGTTGATCGAACACCCCGAGGCCTTTATCCAGCAGCGGGTGCAGGCGTTGTTCGACCCCTTTACCGGCTTTAGCCTGGTGCCCAGCCAGGATGACTGGCTGGGCCTGACCGGTCGCATTCAAAACAGCCAGCCGCAACGCGGTGCGGTGCAACTGGACATTGGCAGCGGCGCCCTGATTGCCGATGCCGACGGCAAAAGCTGGGTGCTGTTGCGCGCCCGTACGCAAGGCAATGCATTCGATATGAAGCTGCCTCTGCGGGTCGCCGAACTGCTCGAACAGAGCCGTGAGCAGGTCGCTAAAAACGATGTGCAATTACTCGCCGCCAGCGGCCTGCTGTATGCCGCCAGCGGGCAACAACAAGCCAGCCGGGAAATCACCTGGGTCGGCGGTGGTGCAACGGTGGGTATTTTGCTGCTGTTGCTGCTGGCCTTCCGGCGCTGGCGCGTGCTGCTGGCCTTCGTTCCAGTGCTGGTGGGCATGCTGTTTGGCGCCGTGGCCTGTGTCGCGTGGTTTGGCAGCATGCACGTGATGACACTGGTGCTGGGCTCCAGCCTGATCGGCGTGGCGGTGGATTACCCCCTGCATTACCTGTCCAAAAGCTGGAGCCTGAAACCCTGGCGCAGCTGGCCCGCCTTGCGCCTGACCTTGCCCGGTCTGAGCCTGAGCCTGGCCACCAGTTGCATCGGTTATCTGGCGCTGGCTTTCACGCCCTTCCCGGCGTTGACACAAATCGCCCTTTTTTCCGCGGCCGGGTTGATCGGCGCTTACTTGAGTGCGGTGTGCCTGCTGCCGGCGCTGCTCAAAGGCGTCGAGTTGCGTCCTGCGCAATGGCCACTGAACATTGCGCAAAGTCTGCTTGATGCACGCGCAGCACTGCTGGAAAAAGTCCCGACGGCTGCGCTGCTGGCACTGCTGCTGACCTTTTGTGCCGCCGGCTTGTGGCAGCTCACCAGCAAAAACGACATCCGCCAATGGGTCGGCGCCCCGCCACAGTTGATGAACGAAGCCCAGGCCATTGCGCGCATCACCGGCTATCAGCCAACCAGCCAGTTCTTTCTGGTACGCGCCGACAACGAACAGCAATTACTGGAGCGCCAGAGCAGCCTGAGCCAGCGCCTGGGACAGTTGATCGGCAGCGGCAAGTTGCAAGGCTTTCTGGCCCTCAACCAACTGGTCAGCCAGCCCGGCGAGCAACAACGATTGCGCGCCGCCCTCAGCGCGCTGCCTCAACACTGGCAGCCGCTGCTGGCGCTGGGCGTACCCGAAAGCGCCTTGCAAACCGAGCTGGCGCAGTTGCAAGCCTTGCCCGATCAGTCAATCGACGATGCGCTGGCAGGCCCGTTGGCCGAACCATGGCGAGCACTATGGCTGGGCAAAAATACCGACGGCGTCGCCGCGATGGTCAGCCTGCAAGGTTTAAATGATGCCAGCCTGTTGCGTGCGCAAACGCAGGACTTGCCCGGTGTGAAACTGGTGGATCGCCTGGGGGACTTGAACAAAGTGTTTGCGGCCACACAAATCAGCGCTGCTGAGTTGAAGCTGTTGTCATGCGCGCTGATCGTCGTGCTATTGATCGCTCCGTTCGGCTTTGGCGGAGCATTGCGCATCGTTGCGCTGCCGCTCCTCGCCGCCCTTTGCAGCCTCGCCAGCCTTGGCTGGCTGGGCCAGCCGCTGACCTTGTTCAGCCTGTTCGGCTTATTGCTGGTCACCGCCATCAGCGTCGACTACGCGATCCTGATGCGCGAGCAAATCGGTGGTGCGGCCGTCAGCTTGCTGGGCACCTTGCTGGCCGCCCTGACCACATGGCTGTCGTTTGGCTTGCTGGCGGTGTCGAGTACACCGGCGGTGAGCAATTTCGGCTTGTCGGTGAGCCTGGGGTTGGCGTTCAGCTTTATCCTCGCCCCCTGGGCCGGTAAACAGGAGCATAAGCCGTGTTGACGGGTCTGTTCTGGCTGCTGGCGTTAGTCCTGTTTGCGCTGGCCACTCACGTGGGTCGGCGCTTTCGCATGATCCCGATTGTCAGCCAGTTGTTGCTGGCGTCCATCGGTTTGCCGTTGCTGATGCTGTTCTGGATCGAGCCGCACTGGCAGCTCAACGGTGCGCAACTGGTGGCGCCGGTCTGGCTCAAAAGCCTTTACAGCCTGAGCTTCGCCCTGTTGCTGGGGACCATTTTGAGCGACGTGATTGATCTGCGACTGGACCGCCAGAGCCTGAAAATCGCCCTGCCCAGCTTTGCCGTGCCCTTCGTCAGCGGGCTCGCCTGCGCCGTCTGGCTGTTGCCCCAGCAACCCTGGCTGAATTCGCTGGCCGTGGGGCTGGTGTTTGCCATCACTGCCATCCCGGTGCTGTACCTGTACCTGCGCCATATCGACTACCCGCCTGCTGCCTCCCGTCGCCTGGTGCAAAGCGCAATTGTGATCGACCTGACCTGTTGGAGCCTGTTCGGCCTGGCCCAGGGCAGCCTGAACCTGAGCAGTGTATTACTGCCGCTGGCCGGGGCTTTATTGCCGCTGCTGATGCGCGGCCTGCGCATTCGTCAGCCGCTGTTCTACAGCCTGAGTTTTTTCGCACTGTTGGTGGTGGCCGAACATTACCGCCTCAATGCGTTGATATTTGGCGTCGGCTATCTGGTCTGCATGGCATGGCTCAAGGTACCGCTGGTGATGCCGTTAAAGGCCGTGTGGCTTGAGCGCATGCAGACCACGCTGGCGATCCCGCTGATTCTGACGTTCGGCATTGTGCAGATTGATGTACACAGCGCCCTGGGCCAGATAAGCCCGCTGCAACTGGCGGCCCTGTTGCTTCTGCCGATGGCCAGCAAACTGCTGGGCAACTGGCTCGGACTGAGCTGGGCCACGCCCTCGTTTGCAGGCGCCAGCCGATGGCGTGAAAGCCTGCTGCTGAACATTCGCGGGTTGAGTGAGATCGTATTTCTCAACTTGCTGCTGCAACAACAGCTGATCAGTCCCGCGTTGTACTTCGCGTTGATACTGATGAGCCTCATCGCCACGCTGCTGCCGGCGCTGGCGGGTATGAGCAACCCCCCCTTGAAGTCTGCCGTGGTACCCGGCAAGGAGCGCCTGTGTCAGGAATAGAAATGGAACGTCGTCAGGTTGTAGTCATCGGTGCAGGACCGTCCGGCGCCATTGCCTCGGCCCTACTTAAACGCAAGGGCCACGATGTGCTGGTTATCGAGCGCCAGCACTTCCCGCGCTTTTCGATTGGCGAAAGCCTGCTTTCGCACTGCATCGACTTCATCGAAGAAGCGGGCATGCTGGACGCGGTGCAGGCCGCCGGCTTCCAGCTGAAAAACGGTGCTGCCTTCGCCTGGGGCGAGCAATACAGCGCCTTCGATTTTGGTGACACTTTCAGTAACGGCAAACCCACCACCTTTCAGGTGCAACGCGCGGACTTCGACAAACTGCTGGCCGATCAAGCCGCGCTGCAAGGTGTCGAAATCCGTTATGGCGAAACCGTGATCAGCACGGATATCGAGCGTGCCAAACCGCTCCTGCACATTGAGCGCGAAGACACCAGCCGCTATCAGGTTGAAGCTGACTTCATTCTCGACGCCAGCGGCTACGGCCGCGTATTGCCGCGCTTGCTCGACCTTGAAGCACCGTCGAACTTTCCGCTGCGTCAGGCGGTGTTTACCCACGTGGAAGACCGTATCGATTACGAAGGTTTTGATCGCAACAAAATCCTTATTACCACCCACCCGACCCAGCGCGACATCTGGTTCTGGAGCATCCCGTTCAGCAATGGCCGCACGTCGGTGGGCGTGGTGGCGGCAGCCGGGCATTTCGAAGGCCGCAGTGAAAACCTCGACACCTGCCTGCGTAGTTTTATCGATGAAACCCCCAGCCTGCAACGGGTGCTGGCCAATGCCGTATGGGACACTCCGGCCCGTACCCTGGGCGGTTACTCGGCCAACGTCAAAACCCTGCACGGCCCTGGTTTTGCACTATTGGGCAACGCTGCCGAGTTCCTCGACCCGGTGTTCTCCTCGGGCGTAACCATCGCCATGCGTTCAGCGAGCATGGCGGCGGGCGTGCTGCACCGTCAGTTGCAAGGCGAGGCGGTGGACTGGCAAAGCGAGTTTGCCGAACCGCTCAAGCGCGGGGTCGACACCTTCCGTTGCTATGTTGAAGGCTGGTACGCCGGCACCTTCCAGGACGTGATCTACCACCCCGGTAGCCAGCCGCATATTCGCCGCATGATCAGCTCGATCCTGGCCGGTTATGCCTGGGACGAAAGCAACCCCTTTGTCAGCGAGTCAAGGCGCCGTTTGCGCATGCTGTCGGATATCTGCGCCACGGAGCCCGCATGAAACCTCTGAGCGATACCTACGTTGAAGAAACCCGCCTGGGGTTCTGGTTCTTGCGCAGCCACACCTGGCAGCACCATGTACTGCGGGTGGCCATCAATGACCTGCGCAGCCTGTTCAGTGATGAACTGCCAACCGCGCCGGTGATCCTCGATGCCGGTTGCGGCCAGGGCAAATCGTTCCAGTACCTGGACAAAACCTTCGCACCGAAGCGCCTGATCGGCCTCGATGCTGATCCCCTGAGCCTGCACTTGAGCGCCGAAGAAGCCCGGCGTCAGGGCATCGACATTGAGCTGATCGGCAGCGATTGCGCCGAGCTGAAGGTGGCCGATGACAGTATCGACATCCTGTTCTGCCACCAGACTTTTCATCACCTGGTGCAACAGGACCGGGCATTGGCCGAGTTCTACCGGGTGCTCAAGCCCGGTGGTTACTTGCTGTTTGCCGAGTCCACCGAAGCCTATATCGATACCTGGGTGATCCGCTGGCTGTTCCGTCACCCCATGCATGTGCAAAAAAGCGCAGCGCAATACCTGGAGATGATCCGTGACCAGGGCTTTGAATTTGAGCCACAGAATATCTCCTATCCTTACCTGTGGTGGAGTCGCTCCAAGGACTTCGGCCTGTTGGAGCGGGTTGGCTTGCTAAAGCCAAAACCGGTGGGCCAGCGTGATGAAACCCTGGTCAACGTGGTGGCGCGCAAACCCCAATCCCCTGTGGGAGCGGGTTTACTCGCGACAGGATCGCTGCTGTGAATCAGATGAACCGAGTTGCCTGCATCGCGAGCAAGCCCGCTCCCACACGGATAATGTTTCTGTGGTTAGTGATGTGCATGCTGCTCAGTAGCTGCACCAGCTTGCCGCTGCCCAGGAAAACGCCAACCCTGGCCCTGCCCATGCAATTGCATATCCAGCGCGAACAGGCCGAACAACGGCAAGACTGGTTGCTGGTGATCCAGCAGCAAGGACCTGCCCTACGCTGGTCGCTGATGGACCCTCTGGGTATTCCGCTTGCGCGCCAATTACTGCAAGACGGCACCTGGCAGGCTGACGGTCTGTTGCCGCCCAACCCCGAGGCCCGCGAACTCTTCGCCGCGCTATTGTTTGCACTGACACCGGCAACTGAGCTGGCGGACAATTATCCACAAGCAAAAACTGCGGCTGACTTGCGAGTTATTGAACAGCGCTGGCAAGTGCACTACCAGCAACCCGAGGCATTTCGCATCGATATGAAGGGCGATCTGCATTACACAATCAGCCCGCTGGAGGCCGCCCCATGACTGCTTACCTCAACGCACTGGGCGTGGTCTGCTCTCTGGGCCGAGGCCCCGCCGAAGTGGCGAGCAAACTGTTTGCCGGTGACTGCTCGGGCATGCAGCGGCATAGCGGCTGGGTGCCTGAACGCTCGCCGACCATCGGCGCGGTAAGCGGCGAACTGGCAGCGATCCCCGCGGGGCTCGAACAGCAAAACAGCCGCAACAACCGACTGTTGCTCGAAGCCGCATTGCAAATACAGGGCGATATTGAGCAAGCAATCGCTACTTTCGGCCGCGATCGTATTGCCATCGTGCTGGGCACCAGTACCTCGGGCATTGATGAAGCCAGTCAGGGCATTGCCCATTACCTGCAGCATCAGCAGTTCCCCGCTGATTACAGCTATCAGCAACAAGAGCTGAGTGCACCGGCCACGTTCCTGGCCGACTGGCTGAACATCAGCGGGCCGGCCTATGTGATCTCCACCGCCTGTACCTCCAGCGCCCGGGCGCTGATGAGCGCCCAGCGGTTGCTGGACATGAACCTGTGCGACGTAGTGCTGTGCGGCGGTGTCGACACGCTATGCAAATTGACGCTCAACGGTTTTTCGGCGCTGGAAGCGGTGGCGGATGAGCGCTGCAACCCGTTTTCGGTCAACCGTCGAGGCATCAATATCGGCGAAGCGGCAGCGCTGTTCTTGATGAGCAGGCACCCCGCCAACGGCCACACCATCGCTCTGCTCGGCGCAGGCGCCAGCAGTGACGCGCACCATATTTCCGCCCCGGAGCCCAGCGGCCGCGGCGCCGTACAAGCCATGCACAAAGCCTTGGGCCGCGCGGGTTTACAGTCCGCTCAGATCGGTTACCTGAACCTGCATGGCACCGCCACCCAGCACAACGATGCGATGGAAAGCCACGCCGTGTCGCAGGTGTTCGCCAACGGTGTGCCGTGTTCGTCGACCAAACCCATGACCGGCCATACCCTGGGTGCGGCTGGCGCGCTGGAAGCTGCCTTCTGCTGGCTGAGCCTGAGCCACGGTGGTGCTTTGGCGCCCCATGTCTGGGACGGCCAAGGCGACCCGGCGCTGCCGGCGCTAAACTGGGTTACCCCCGGCCAGACCCTCGCACCCGCCCCACAGCGCTGCCTGATGAGCAATTCGTTTGCCTTCGGCGGCAATAACGTCAGCCTGATTATCGGAGAGGCCCCATGATTGACTGGCCACTCGCCGAACTGCTGCCCCACGCTGGCGACATGATCCTGATCGATCAGGTCCTGGCGTTTGATGAAGAGCAGATTGAAACCCGCCTGATCGTAAAAGCCGGCGGCCTGTTCAACCGCGAAGACGGTAGCCTGCCCGCCTGGACAGGCATTGAATTGATGGCGCAAAGCGTCGCGGCCTACGCCGGTTGTCGCGCCCGCTTGCAGGGCCGCCCCGTGGCGCTGGGCTTTTTGTTGGGCACACGTAAATTTGAATGTAACGTCGAACATTTCCCGCTCGGCGCCCCGCTGCATATCCACGCCCTGCGCTCACTGGAAGACGACAACGGCATGGGCGTATTCGAGTGTCACCTCACCGGCCCCGGTATCCATGCCAGCGCCCGCCTGAACGTGTTCCGTCCGCCCCAGGCTGACACCTACCTTGCTCAAACACCCCGGGAGACCCGCCATGACTGAGTCCATTCTGGTCACAGGTTCCAGCCGTGGCATTGGCCGCGCCATCGCCTTGCGCCTGGCCCAAGCCGGCTTCGATCTGGTCCTGCATTGCCGTAGCGGCCGCAGCGAAGCCGATGCCGTCATGGCCGAAGTACACGCCTTGGGTCGCAGTGCCCGGGTGTTGCAATTCGACGTATCGGATCGCACCCAATGCAAAGCCATTCTGGAAGCCGACGTTGAAACCCACGGCGCCTACTACGGCGTAGTGCTCAATGCCGGCCTGACTCGCGACGGCGCCTTTCCAGCGCTGAGCGAAGACGATTGGGACGTGGTGATGCGCACCAACCTCGACGGCTTTTACAACGTGCTGCACCCGGTGATGATGCCGATGATCCGCCGCCGCGCAGCCGGGCGTATCGTCTGCATTACTTCGGTCTCGGGCCTGATCGGCAACCGCGGGCAGGTCAACTACAGCGCTTCCAAGGCCGGTTTGATCGGCGCCGCCAAGGCTCTGGCCATCGAGCTGGGCAAACGCAAAATCACCGTCAACTGCGTCGCGCCGGGGCTGATCGACACCGCCATGCTTGACGAAAACGTACCGGTAGACGAACTGATGAAAATGATCCCCGCCCAACGCATGGGCACCCCCGAAGAAGTCGCGGGGGCGGTCAACTTTTTGATGTCGGCCGAAGCGGGCTATATCACCCGCCAGGTGCTGGCCGTCAACGGAGGGTTGTGCTGATGAAACGCGTCGTTGTCACCGGCATGGCCGGTATCACCTCGCTGGGCAGTGACTGGGCCAGTATCGAAGCCAACTTTGTGGTCGGGCGCAGCGGTATCCGGCGCATGGACGAGTGGGACCGGTTCGCTGAACTTAACACCCGACTGGCCGGCCCCATTGATGACTTTGTGGTGCCCGCCCACTGGACCCGCAAGCAACTGCGCAGCATGGGCCGCGTGTCGCGGCTGGCCGTCGGCGCTGCAGAGCAGGCCCTGCAGGACGCCGGCCTGCTCGACAACCCGATCATTCGCGACGGGCGCATGGGCGTAGCCTGCGGCTCGTCCACCGGCAGCACCGACGAGATCATGGCGTTCGGCAATATGCTGCTCAACTCGGTGGCAGACGGCCTCAATGCCAACAGCTACGTACGGATGATGCCGCACACCACAGCGGCCAATATCAGCATCTTCTTTGGCCTGACCGGGCGCCTGATCCCGACCTCCAGTGCCTGCACCAGCGGCAGCCAGGGGATCGGCTATGCCTACGAGGCCATCAAGTTCGGCCGCCTGCCGCTGATGCTCGCCGGCGGCGCCGAAGAACTGTGCCCCACCGAAGCGATGGTGTTTGACGCGCTGTACGCCACCAGCCTGAAAAACGACGCCCCGCACACCAGCCCACGCCCCTACGACAGTGGTCGTGACGGCCTGGTGATCGGCGAAGGCAGCGGCATGCTGGTACTCGAAGAGCTGGAACACGCACTGGCCCGTGGCGCCCATATCCACGCAGAAATCGTCGGCTTTGGCAGCAATGCCGACGGCCAGCACACCACCCGCCCGGAAGTCGGCACCATGCGCCGGGCGATGGAACTGGCACTGGAAGACGCCGGTATTGGCGCGGATGCCATCGGCTATGTAAACGGCCACGGCACCGCCACCGAACAGGGTGATATTGCCGAGACACTGGCCACCAGCGAGCTGTTCGGCAAACACATGCCCATCAGTTCGCAGAAGAGCTTTTTTGGGCATACCCTGGGCGCCTGTGGGGCGCTGGAATCCTGGTTCAGCATCGAGATGATGAACCGCGACCGCTACGTTCCCACGCTTAACCTCGATAAAGTCGACCCGCGCTGCGGCGAACTGGATTACCTGCGTGACGAGTTCCGGGTGATGCACAACGACTACGTGATGAACAACAACTTTGCCTTTGGCGGGGTCAACACATCGTTGATCTTCCGTCGCTGGGCCTGATACCTGTGGAACCCATGCAATGACTTACCTGCTGCGCATTACCTTGATTGCCCTGGCCCTGCTGACCACCGTGTCCTGCACCAGCAAACCCGTGTTCACCCCCGACCGCACATTACATGCCTCGATCAACAGCGACCGTGCGCAAATGCAACAGGCCATCGTCAAGGCCCTGGTCGGGCGCGGCTGGACAGTGCAAAAAATCACCCCGCAACTGGTGCAGGCGCAGATCACCGTGCGCGGGCAATACCACGCTGAAATCGACATTCCGTACAGCGCCGATCACTACCGGATCCAGTACCGCGACAGCAGCGGCCTGGACTACAAGGACGGCAAGATTCACAAGAATTACATTCGCTGGGTGCGCCTGCTGGATCGCGATATCGTGCGCGACCTCAAGGACAATCAGAACGAACGCACGGCCAAACAGCTGTCTGAAGCGGCGCGGGTAAAACCGTTGTAACCATCAGAAACGACAAAGGCGCCTTTCGGCGCCTTATTCACAAACAGACTGGCTTGTCATAGCACTGTGTCTGTCCGGCTCTGTAATGGCTGGTTTCCCAGGATTCTCAGAGTCTCACAAGCCCCTTGCGGGTACGAATGGACTATTACTCGCGCTAAGCGTTTAGGCAACCAGCATGACGCCCGCTTATCGTTTCTGGCCGCTCTTTTACAAGCTCAAAGCGCAGCGGACAGCCGATGTTTACGAATAACCACGATGGCCCTGACCTTGATCATTCCGGCACTTCATAGCCTCTGAAATCACAAATAAGTACGCTGCCTTCTTTCGGTTGATATTGAAGTGACATTGACTGGACCCGTGCTTAAAGAAGCGATTTTGCGCAGCATTACTTTCAAGTTTCCAAGCGTGTTTTATAACTGCGCGTTTCGCAATTCTCGGCCAAACCGCAGCCCCTGCGGGCCATATCTCTTTCATTCGCAGGACATAACCTGCAAAGCCTGAACCGCGATGTAGCGCTGGCGATGGTGCATCTGATCCATCAGGCTAAAACGTCTGTGGATAAGTGACTGGCCCGGTAATACACGCTCCCAAAGCTACAACTATCGGGCGAGAGTGATACTTCCTTCGGTGCTTTGGCGATAAATCGTGTAGGGCAGCACCACCGTGTCAGCAATGGCGGAAGGCACGAAATCCAGAAGCCTGAGTGGTAGCAAGGCAGACGCTGCAATATCTTGTGAAACAGTAGGGGATGGCCCGTGCAGAATACACAGACCGTATGACACGCCACTGTAAACCCGG
Source organism: Pseudomonas sp. FSL R10-0056 (assembly GCF_009600105.1). NCBI lineage: Bacteria > Pseudomonadati > Pseudomonadota > Gammaproteobacteria > Pseudomonadales > Pseudomonadaceae > Pseudomonas > Pseudomonas sp. FSL R10-0056. The sequence continues at coordinate 21,088 of NZ_WIWL01000198.1, read as the reverse complement.
GGCACGGAATCACAGTAGGTTTTCCACTCTTTAAGATTACGACGCGTTACTTCATCACCACGCAATACCGTATTGGTCGTTCCACAACCGCTGAGTGCCAAGCATAAGCCAGCGAGCACTGCGTAACCTTTATGGGCCATGATCAAATCTCGATGTCAGGGGTTAATAACCTAACGACAAACGTGCACAAAAGGCGATCACCTCCCGGCATCGATTTGTTAAGAGATTTATCGCCAAGAGGGAATCTTGCGCGCCAACATTTACCGGGCAGCGACGTCCGAGGGTCATATCTCTTTCATTCGCAGGACGCTTCCTAGAGAATCCTTGGGTCTTGCGCCTGTCTCTTTCGATCGCTAGCCTCCGGTACGTCATCCCCCATGGTTGACCGGGCGTGCAAGTCCGATTGAGATTTGAGTATCACCGCCAGAAACTCTGCTTTATGGCGGCTGTACGTGGGAGGTCTTCGGATCTGCCGGGTTTTGCTCCTATCTACCGGTCTTGCACACCCGCGTACAGCTGCCACCCTCTTTGTGTGCAAGCAAATGGTGACAGCTTCCAATTCGTATAGATGGAGACTCACCATGACTACACACGATCACGAACAAACCCTCGAACACACCGATGAACTGCTGCGCTGCGCCATCGCCACGGCCTATGCGTCGGCCGATAACCTGCAAGGCCTGAACCGCGATGTGGCGCTGGCGGTGGTGCATCTGATCCATCAGATCAAAGCGTCTGTGGATAAGTTGCTGGCTCGCTGATCAGCCCTGCCCTCACCCCAAACCTCTCCCTCCGGGAGAGGGCTAGGGTGAGGGGTGCACCATCTTGCGCGTCAGCAACTGCGCAAACGCGGTCGCCATCGGTGATGAGTGACCCTTGCGCTGCACCAGCCACACCGCCGTATTGGCATCGGTATCCAGCAACGGCCGATAAACCACACCCTTGATACGCATATGCTGGAACGACGCCGGCAGCACCGACACCCCCAACCCCGCCGACACCAGCCCGATAATGGTCATGGCCTCCCCCGCCTCCTGGGAGATATGCGGGCTGAACCCCGCCACCCGCGCGAGGCTGAGCAATTGCGCGTACAAGCCGCTGCCATAGCTGCGCGGGAAGAATACAAAGGGTTCGTCCGCCAATGCCGCCAGTTGCAAACCATCCTCGCTGCCTTCGGCCAGCGGGTGATCGGCGCGAATCACAGCCACCAGCGGCTCGCGAAACAGTTCCACGACATGCAACGAATCCGGCAACGCCAGCGGCCGCATGATCCCGACTTCGATGGACTCATCCACCAGCCCCTCGGCCACCTCGCGGCTGCTCATTTCCTTGAGGTCCAGATGCACCGCCGGGAACGCCTGGCGAAAGGCAAAAATGGCCTGGGGGATACTGGAGTTGAACGGCGCCGACGAGGTAAAGCCAATTTTCAATTCACCCAGCTCACCCAACTGCGCCCGCCGGGCCACGTCGGCGGCTTTGTCGACCTGGGCCAACACCCGCCGCGCCTCCTCCAGAAACAAGCGTCCGGCTTCGCTCAGGGCAACCCGACGATTGGTTCGCTCGAACAGCCGTGCCCCCAATTCCTGCTCAAGCGCCTGAATTTGCTGGCTTAGCGGTGGCTGGGAAATGCCCAGCACCTGCGCCGCCCGACCAAAGTGAAGCTCTTCGGCCACGGCAATGAAGTAGCGCAAATGGCGCAGTTCCATACAACCTCCATTAAGTCGTAAAACCTATTAAACAGGTCGAATTATATATTGGAAAGAATCGTTAGCCGCCTATATTCTTTTGTCATTGCCGTTCGGCTTTACCCCTATTTGAGGTCCCCGTGAAAACTGCCGCTGCACCCCTGGCCCACGAAATCCCGCCGTCCGCGCTGGATGATGTTGTTACCCAACTGAATGATGTATTTATCGAGAAAGGCACGCCGATGTTTATGCGCACGGTGCTGGCCCTGTTCTCGGGTGGGTTCGCAACCTTTGCCCTGTTGTATTGCGTGCAGCCGATGATGCCGGTGCTATCCCATGAGTACGGGATCAATGCCGCTCAAAGCAGTCTGATTCTGTCCGTGGCCACGGCGATGCTAGCCATTGGCCTGCTGATTACCGGGCCCATTTCCGATGCCTTCGGGCGCAAGCCCGTGATGGTGTTTGCGTTGTTTAGTGCCGCGCTGTTTACCCTCCTCAGTGCCCTGATGCCGACTTGGGAAGGTGTACTGATTACACGGGCGCTGGTAGGGCTGTCTCTTAGCGGGCTGGCTGCGGTAGCCATGACCTATCTGAGTGAAGAAATCCACCCGCAGCACATCGGCCTGGCCATGGGCCTGTATATCGGTGGCAACGCCATTGGCGGCATGAGCGGTCGTCTGATCAGCGGTGTATTGATCGATTTTGTCAGTTGGCACACCGCAATGTTGGTGATTGGCGCGCTGGCGCTGGTGGCCGCGGTGGTGTTCGTGAAAATCCTCCCCGAATCGCGCAACTTCCGCCCGCGCTCGATGAATCCGCGCAGCCTGCTCGACGGTTTCACCATGCATTTTCGCGATGCCGGGCTGCCCTGGCTGTTTCTCGAAGCGTTCCTGCTGATGGGGAGTTTTGTCACCCTGTTCAACTACATCGGCTACCGCCTGCTGGCCGAGCCGTACAATATGAACCAGGCACTGGTAGGCTTGCTGTCGATCGTCTATCTGTCGGGTATCTACAGCTCGGCACAGATTGGCGCACTGGCCGACAAACTGGGCCGTCGTCGCGTACTGTGGGCGGTGATTGTGCTGATGCTGGCCGGGATCGCGCTGACCCTGCTCACGCCCATTGCGTTTGTGATTATCGGCATGCTGATGTTCACCTTCGGCTTCTTCGGCGCGCATTCGGTGGCCAGCAGCTGGATCGGCCGCCGGGCAAGCAAGGCCAAGGGGCAGGCGTCGTCGCTGTACCTGTTCAGTTACTACGCCGGGTCGAGCGTAGCTGGCACCCTGGGGGGTGTGTTCTGGCATCTGGCGGGCTGGAACGGCATCGGCTTGTTTATCTCCAGCATGCTGGTGGTTGCCCTGCTGGTAGCGCTGCATCTGGCCCGGCTGCCAGTGCTGCCGGGAAACGCAAAGAACACGTAACTCCCTGCACCTGCGGCTACAGGCACTACCTCAATTCGGGTTGTTGATCTGTAGCCGTGCCTGGAGGCTGGTACCACGTTTTTCCAGACTCAGGCTTTCGAAGCCTGCACCTTCCAGTTCAATACGATTGAGCCAGCCCAGCACCGCAACCGCATCCCCGTTCAGGGAGATGCGTACAACACCGCCATCTATTTCAAACTGCTCAACGCTCAACCCGGAGTCTGCGGCACTGTCGCTCAAACGCGAGACCAAGGGCTGTTCAGCACCCCTGGCAATGGATCCGGGGCGTGCCTGCCGGACTTCACCTTCGAGTGCCAGCTGCTTGAGGTACAGCGCCCGGGCCGCATCCAGACGTTGTTGAGCCGGTAACCACAGCCCGTAGACGCTGAACACAATCAGTAGAAATACCGCCAGCACACCGCACAACTGGCGGTCTCGAGGCGGCAGGTGCAACCAGCGCTCACGCACAAACGTCTTCATGATTCATCCCTGAGGGTCAGCATGGCCTGCACCCGACTGCCCTGCTGGCTCGCATTGCCCAGCGTAATCGGCAGTGCGCTTTGCACGCCTCGCTCGCGTAATTGCTCAAGCTGGGCAAAGCTGCCGACCGTGAGGTTCAATACCCAACCGATGCTTGCCCGCCACTCCATATGCTGCACTTCGACACTGCTGGCGCCAATCACCTGCTCGGTCAGTTGAAGCAACCGTGCCATATGCCCTCCTTGTGCACCCGTGGCGCGCTGCTGCATTGCCTTGAGTTGTGCGGACAGGTCCACAATACGGGTTTGCGCCGGGTACAGGGTTTTGAACCGCTCCTCGCTCATGACATAAATCCGCGCCGCTTCCCCCTCCAGAAAACTGCTGCGCAGGTGGGTAAACCCCAAGGCCAGCGTAAACATCAGCAGTGCCATTACCCTGAGTCGCCGCCACGGCCAACCCCGCACCTGACGCCGAAACTCACCTTGGAGCAAGTTGATTGCATCTTCCGGAAGTGCGTCCCAGTCAATTTTTCGCGCCGTCAATGCGGTGGGCAAACCGGATTTAACCAACTCCAGCCCCACCAGGGAGACGGCCAGCCGGAATTCAAGCGTCCCGCCAACCAACCAGCGCCCACACCACCATTGCATACATGCTTGATCGCGAGGCAACAGATCCGCATCCACCTGCGCGCTGACGATAGTCAAACCGCGCTCATGGAGCTGGCACAGCAACGTTCTAAATCGCTGTTTGTGAGTGATCAGCAAGGGATAACGCTGCTGCGAATCCACCGGCCCGACGGCGAAGTGCAGTTCGTCCAGATCATCGGCCAGTTGATCTTCGACGGCAAAAGCCAGGGCCTGTGCGGTGGGCCTACGCTTGCCCGGCCAGGGTTCGGTCAGCACCCAGCTGCACATTTCCATGGGCAGGACCAGTGCGACGTTCCGGCCTTTCAGCCCGGCTGCAGCTTCGCTCAATGAGGTTTCTGTCGGCGACTGAGCATCGTGCCAGACGAATACAGGGGCGTTGTCATAATCAATCTCGACACTGTGGGCAAAACCCTTGGCGGTGAGGTAAAGCCAGTTGTTCATACAAAGGGCTCGCGGTGTCGGGGAGCTAAAAGGCGTCGCTGCAACAAGTGCCATTCGCCGGTATGAGGATCGCGGACCACATCGCTTTCAAGCCGCAAGCGACTTTGCCCAAGGCGCACATCGGTGGTGATCCGAAACCAGCGACTGCTGATGCCCAGACCCGCAGCCTGAACACCCAACCCGATCAGCGCCGGGGTGAACGTGAAGTCCTGAACACTGGCATAGCCTTGCAGCGGCCGGGTAGTTACCAGCGCGCGCGCCAGCTCAGGCGTCACGCCTTCCAGCGTCGCAAGGAGAGTGGCAGGCGCAGTGTTTATGTTCAGTACGGCATCCTTGCCCAACAGCACGATCCACGGCTGCATACGCATGTACCACTGGCTGTCGACACCGGGCAGCACACGCAACTGGCTGATATCACTCAAACTCTGGCCCTGCAGTACGCTGGCATCCAGCGGGGTCAATTCAAGCAGGGTTTGCAGGCGCATCCAGCGTTGCTCCATCACATCGCTGGCGGGACCTTTGGCCAATAAGGGGCTGATGTTGAATCGCCCGGCGAGGTCTTCAATTACCACGTCGATTTGTCCATCGTCGATGCGCAACTGTGGCTGGCTGCTGGCCCAGGCCTGGCCAGAAGCAACGGCGACCATGGGGTCGCGGATCAGGGTACGCAAGTGTTCACGGGCCCAGGTCTCGCCCGCAAATGCCAGGGTGCGCAGCTGCAACTGATGGATCTGCTGGGCACTGCTGTTCAGAGCCAGACGATGGCTGCGCAACAGGCCGGCGGTGATCAACAACGCCAGGCTCATCACCAGCAACACGGTGATCAGGGCGATCCCTCGCTGGTTGCGGCGCATCACGTGCCCCCCGGCAATAACAGCACACGGCGTACACCGTCGAAGCGACCCACCGACAGGTTTAACTCCAGGGCGTGCTGCGCAGTTTTGGGGGCAGAAGCACCTGCACTGTGCCAACCCGTCTTGCGATTGAACAACCGCCAGCGCACCTCGCGCACATCGCCAAGCAGTTTTTGTTGTTGCAGTTGCGCGCCCTCCTCCAGCCCGCGGCTAAAGCGCCAGAGCACACCGTCCTTGAGCTGGTAACTGACATCCTGCACCTCACTGCGCGGCAGGCCCAACGGGTTGCGCCAGTTGACGCGGCGCACTTCGAGTTTATCGGGGTACAGCACGACACCCGGGCTTTGGGCTGAACTCTGGGCCTGCAAAACATCGCGTTCGATCATCGCCACCGCCCTCTGCAAGCTGCGCAGGGCCTGCTGTTGTGCCGTGCTGCTGCGCTCGGCACGTACAACTGCGTCAAAGAGTCGCCAGCAGCCAAGGCCCAGCAAGGCGAAAATGGCAATGGCAATCACCAGTTCGAGCAGGGTAAAGCCGGCCTGGGGCTTATTCATGGCTGAACGCCAGCCAGTGGGTCACAGACTGTACCGCATGCTCGCTGCCCGCCGGGCTGACACTCAACTCTACCCGCAGCAGGCCTGTACCGGGCTCGGCCGTGATGCGTCGACTCAGGCGCCAGTCACGCCGGGCATAGGTCACATTGAGGGTTTGTAGCCCCAAGGCCGGAGGAGCAGTTTGCAGCTGCATTTCATTGAGGTGGTTGTCCGCCAGCCATGCGCCCAACAACCTTGCCTCGACCCTCGCACTCTGGCCCAGCACATACTGGCAGGCAGACATGACCGCCGCCGCCAGGATGGCAAAGATGGCGAGCGCAATCATGACCTCCAGCAGGGTGAAACCTTTATCAGCCTTCATGGGATGCCTGCGCCACAACAACCAGCGCGTCGCCAAGGCCGTCGCTGACGATACTTCGCCAGCGCCGGGGCGGACTGTCGACGTGCAGACTGAAAGCGGTGTTTTCATCGCTGCTCAACCACATTAACTGCGGTGCTTCTGCCATAGGTATAAGGGGCTGCGAGCGCCCCTCCACAGTCAGGGCAAGGGCCAGTCCGTAAGGCAACTTCACCCGGGCATCAGCCGGCTTCCAGGCATCACGTTCAAAGCGCATCACCTGATAGGCCCCGGGCTCAAGCCGCAGGCCATATTCCCGGCCATCCAGAACCGCTTTCTCGCGTAAACCGTGCATAACGCCCAACAGGACATCGGCTTCCTGTCGAGCGTTGCGGCTGTTGTTGTCACCCAGACTGATACGCACCATTGAAGCGAGCACACCCACCAGCACAATGACCACCAGCAACTCGATCAGGGTAAAGCCCGACGCCCGCCTGCGCATGGCTCAGTAGCTCCAGTTGCCGATGTCTGCCGCGCTCCCTTCACCGCCGGGTACGCCGTCTGAACCCAAGGAAAACAGATCGTAATCTGTCGAACGGGTACCCGGGCTCAGGTATTGATAAGGCGTGCCCCACGGATCCAGTGGCAGCCGCTTGAGGTACCCCTGCGGGTTCCAGTTTTTTACCACCGGGCTGCCGGCCGGGTGCTTGCTCAAAGCCTCAAGGCCCTGCTGGGTCGAGGGGTAGCTGAAGGTGTCGAGGCGATACATTTCAAGGGCTGTGGCAATGGCCTGAATATCAGTGCGCGCAGCGGTCACCTTGGCCTGATCCGGGCGGTTCATAAACTGAGGCACGACAATGGCACCGAGCACACCAATGATGACTACCACAACCATGATTTCAATCAGGGTGAAGCCCCGTTGATTGGGTTTTGAAGTACTGTTCATAGGTCAATTCACCAGTTGATTGAGGCCAAGAATCGGCAAGAGAATGGCCATGACGATCAGCAGCACCACGCCACCCATCAGCACCAGCATGATCGGTTCAAACAGGCTCACTACCAGGGCGATACGGGCGGCGAGGTTTTTTTCCTGTTGCTCGGCGGCCCGCGCCAGCATGCTGTCCAGCTCGCCGGCACGTTCGCCACTGGCAATCAGATGCAGCATCATGGGCGGGATATCACCACTGCGCTCCAGCCCTCGAGCCAGAGTGCCGCCTTCGCGGACTGAGCGGGCAACGTCGAGCATGCGTTGGCGTATGGCCAGGTTACTGATGACCGTGGCCGAAATTTCCAGGGCATCCACCAGTGGTACGGCACTTTTGCCCAGTATCGCCAGGGTGCTGGCGAACCGTGCTGCTTCCATTGCCCTCAGCACCCCGCCCACCAGCACAAGGTTGAGCAACAGCACATGCCAGCGCAGCTTCAGCCGCGGCTGACGCAGTGCCCAACGGGTCGCGCCGCAGGCAACCAGCAGCACGATAAAAAGCAACGCGCCATAACTGCGCAGACCATTGCTGATGGCGATCATGGCTTGTGTCAAAACAGGTAATGGCTGGCCACTGTTGATGAAGATCTTGACCACGTCGGGTACAACGTAGCCAAGCAGGAAACCGACAATCGAGAACGAAGCAACCAGCAAGATCAGGGGATAGACCAACGCCAGCTGGATTTTCTGGCGCGAGGCCTGACGGGCTTCGGTGTAGTCGGCCAATTGCTCCAGGACGAGCCCCAGGTGCCCGCTGCGCTCGCCTGCAGCGACCGTGGCCCGGAACAGTTCGGGGAAAGCGCGGGGGAACACCGCCAACGTGGTGGCCAAGGCATGACCTTCCAGCACCCGGCTGCGCACAGCCGCCAGTAAATGGCTAACCCGACGCTTTTCACTTTGAGCCGTGACGGCGCTCAAGGCTTCTTCGAGGGGCAGGCCGGCATGGATCAGAGTGGCTAATTGACGGGTGAGCAGCGCCAGATCCGTGCCCCCCAGACGGGTGCCGGACTGCGCATGGCTGTCCTTCTGCCGATTTTTTCTGGCCTCACCCAGATGGCTCAGGCGCAGGCCCCGCTCACGTAAAAGCTGGCGAGCATGGCGGGCACTGTCAGCCTCTTGAAGCCCCCGGCAATTGCGCCCGTTGGCGTCCTGCGCGCGATACTCAAAAGCAGGCATGCTCAGTCCTCCTGAGTGACACGCAGCAGTTCGTCGAGGCTGGTCTGACCGTCAAGCACCCGCCGTTGGCCATCTTGAAACAGCCCGCAGGATAACTTTCGCGCTTCGCGGATCAGTTCCGGCTCGCTGGCGCCCTGATGAATCATCCCGGCCAGGGCCGGGGTGATACTGACCAGTTCGTAGATACCGGTACGACCGCGATAACCTTGCCGGCAGTGTGTGCAGCCCCGAGCCCGGAACAGGGTCGGCCTGGCCTCAGGGTCAAGGCCAAGCCGTGCCCTGGCGACCGGGTCGGCGGCGTACGGGGTTTTGCAGTCCACACACAGCGTGCGCAGCAGCCGCTGGGCCAATATGCCCACCAGAGAAGACGACAACAGATAGGCATCCACCCCCATGTCTACCAACCGGGTGACGGCGCCAATGGCGCTGTTGGTGTGCAGGGTCGACAGCACCAGATGCCCGGTCAACGAAGCTTGTACGGCGATTTCGGCGGTTTCATGGTCACGGATCTCACCGACCATGACCACGTCGGGGTCCTGACGCAGAATCGCCCGCAGACCTCGGGCAAACGTCATGTCAGCCTTGGTGTTGACCGGGGTCTGGCCGATGCCGGGAAGGTGATATTCCACCGGATCTTCGACAGTCAGAATATTACGGCTCTGGTGATTCAAATGGCTAAGCGCAGCATACAGGCTAGTGGTTTTGCCCGAGCCGGTCGGGCCCGTGACCAGAAAGATCCCATGGGGGCGCGCAAGAATGTGTTGAAACCGACTCAGGGTCTCGGCGGGCATGCCCAGGCACTGGAGATCCAGGCGCCCGGCCTGTTTATCCAGCAGACGCATGACTACCCGCTCACCGTGTGCAGAAGGCAGGGTAGAAACTCGCACATCGACTTCATGCCCGGCCAGACGCAAACTGATGCGGCCATCCTGGGGCACGCGTTTCTCGGCAATATCCAGGCGCGCCATCACCTTGATCCGTGATACCAGCAGACTGGCCAGTTCGCGTTTGGGCCTGAGCACTTCACGCAGTTGGCCATCAATGCGCATGCGCACGGACAGGTAGTGCTCAAAGGTTTCGAGGTGTACGTCCGAAGCCTTCTCACGCATGGCTTCTCGCAGCAGGGCATTGATCAGGCGAATGATCGGGGCATCGCCCTCCTGCTCCAGCAGATCTGCGGTTTGCGGTACTTGCTCGGCCAGGCTCATCAGGTCGAGTTCGTCGTCCAGCCCTTGGGCTACTTGCTCGGCCGCGCTTTGGCCAGCGCTATAGGTGCTGGCCAGCCGCTCGCTGAATTGTGCATCGGTGAGTGTGCTGACCTTTAATTCAGCCGTTGCCCAGCGCTGTGCTTCGGCCAGCGCGGTCAATGGTGTGTCGGCACGAAGCAACAGGGTGGCAGGCGTGGATGAGGTGTCCAGCAGCACCCCGAAACGCCGGGCAAAGCCGAAAGGCAAACGCTCACCTGGCGATGTCATGGTCGACCTGCTTCAGGTGGGCGACGGTTATCTTGCGTAGGGGTATCGAACATTTGATGTGCATTGTCGGGCAACAACCGCGAGCTTTTGCCCTTGGGACCGCTCTCATCGAGCTTGCGCAAAGCGTTGTAACGGCTTTCGCTGATTTCACGCAGATCATTCTTGCTGCGCACAATGGTCGGACGCAAAAAAACCATCAGGTTGGTTTTGGTACGGGTGTCTTTGTTCCAGCGAAACAGGGCGCCCAGGTACGGAATGTCTTTAAGTAAAGGAACGCCACTGACTTGGGTTCGAACGCTGTCCTTGATCAGCCCGCCAATCACGATGATTTCCCCGTCTTCGGCCAGGATGGTGCTTTTCAAGGCGCGTTTATTGGTAATCAGATCGGTTGACTCGACACCCTGCAGTGAAGGGGCTATCTCGGAGTTTTCCTGTGCAACTTCCAGACGCATCAAGCTGCCTTCATTGATATGCGGCTTGACCTTTAGGCTGATGCCGATGTCCTGACGCGTCACCGTGGTAAAGGGGTTTTTGGCGTTTTCACCAGAGCCTGTATAGGAGCCAGTTTTGAGCGGCACGTTTTGGCCCACCAGGATCTCGGCTTCCTGATTGTCCAGGGTCAGAAGGCTCGGCGTGGACAACACATTGTTGTTGGTATCGCTGGCCAACGCTGAAACCAGGACGTTGAAACGGTCGTTGCCAACCTGCAGCACGGCACCTTCTGGGAGTTTGATATTACTTTGGGACAACGCACCAATTTGAATTCCGGTGCCCGGGAAGGTAATACCGCCTCTGCCTCTGCCTGCGTTGACACCCCATTGCACGCCGAGGGTTTTCGCAATATCCCCGGAAACTTCAACAATAGCGGCATGGATCAACACTTGTGAGCGCGGCTGATCCAGTTCGCGCACGATATTTTCCAGGGTACGAACCTGCGCAGGCTCAGCCATGATCACCAGTGCGTTCTGGCTTTCATCTGCCGCTACCATCACTTCGCGGGTTGATGCTTTCTGGGTACTGCTCTCCAGGGCCATGTCCTTTTTCAAACCCGGGCTTACTGATTCCAGTACTGCGGCCAATTGCTTGGCATCGCCATAGCGAAGACGCAGCACCCGTGAGTTTTCCTGCTTGATGCTGCCCGGAGCATCGAGAGAGCGGGCCAGTGCACTCAAGCGCTTGCGCGCTGTTTCGTTGCCAATGATTACCACGCGATTGGTCGATGTGTCGGCGATCACTCGACTGTTCGAACCCGCATCCTTTTTGTCCAGCGCTTGCTCCATGATCCTGGCAATGTCGCTGGCCAGACCATGTTTGAGCACAACCACCGAATGGCCGGAACGCGCACCTGAATCCAGCTGGCGAACCATTTCGACAAGGCGCTGCGTATTGGCTGCAGTGTCGGTAATGATCAGCGCGTTGGCCGAAGCAGAAGGCCCGACGTAACCACTGCTAGACACCAGTGGTCGCAACAGGCCAGCCAGATCGGCCGCGACGCTGCCATTCAGTTCGATGACCCGTGTGACAAAGGCCTCTGCCTCAACCGCTTTCGCATCAGCGCTGCCAGCCCGTGCTTTTGCCTCGGCGGCAGGGATGATCAGTAAACGATCACCTTGGTCAATCACCGAGAAGCCGTGGGCATCGAGCACAGAGTAAAACAAGCGACGTACGCCTTCGCGGTCCAGCTCTTTTTCGGAAATAACCGTGACCCGGCCCTGAACCCTGGGATCAAGAACCACGGTGGCGCCGAGTATCGATGATATTTCCTGCACGACGTCGCGCAGTTCGGCCTCTTTCATCGCCAGTTTCCAGTACTGCTTCTGGGCCCACGCCGGAGATTGCAACAGCAACCCTGCGCACAGCACACAACAGGTAAAAAGAGGGCCGAAAACGAAGGCACCGGGCTTGGTCATGGGCATTTTCTAAAGTTTCCCGGTCGATGGCCGCAGGTAAAAAGTGGTCTCCTGCGAGGTCGTAGCTGGAGCAGTGGATAAGGGCAATACATACTGGTTTGGCGGTTTAAGGGTCAGGTACTCTTCACGCCCATTGCGCCATAGCACCACATGGTCCATCTCGATACGGCGCAGGACACTGCCACCCGGCAAAGGCTCACCTTCCGAGTAGAAACGTGCCGACTGTGCATCGGCCAACAAGGCTTGAGAGGAGCCCTGGCTCGCAACAAAGCTCGCACGCAACTGCAATGGCTCAGCACTCGGTACCCGACGGTCTTGAGTGACAAGCCCGAATAACGTGGCGATCGCTTCAGGCTTGAAAAGCCCGGGAGCCGGAGGATCTGAAACATTCAAGGGTGCGAGTTCCGATTGCATATGGATAGAGTGGCGATACCCTTGTTCTTGCCACACCAAATAACTGCCATAGACCAAGATCAATGCCAGCGACGCCCATACAGATGAAAAGCAGTGTTTGAGTACTTGAATCGAACTGTTCATGACTGTCTCATGACTGAATTGCTCTACCCTGATAAAAAACACCGCTGCGTCAGATGGCAAGTGGATAACTATCAACCTGCACACACATCAACACGCAAATCTCCCTCTAAAAAACAGGCTTAAGCTAAACAGTACCGAACAACTTCACTCCAAAACCCGGCGCCCCCTTACTTAAACAGTCAGGAGCTATCATTGCGACTTGTTTCTAGACCAAGGTAACTTTCCAGCAAGAGCCACACCCGGATCACAATGAGTGGTCTACGGAGCGTATTGCAAGCAGCAGTCCGAATGTAGGGCGGTTATCACTAATACACCCTCAAACTGCGAGCGCTTGAAAGTGCAACAACCAAGAACTCACCCTGGTACATTTATTATTAAAAAACCCAAAGACAACCTTGCCCTGAATAACAGAACGTTGTGCGCAGAATGCAAGCCCGATAACAATAAGCAGCCTTTTATAACACCAAACTTATTTATACAATGGCGAAGGCTGATTTTCACTGGCATGAACAATTATTAATGTAAGGCCAGCCCTCTTGAATCTGTAGGTTTTGTCTCTAACTCCCCTACATTTAGTGTCGGCAGTCATAGTAATGACTACGCAATAAATGAAAATGCCCCGACATGTCGGGGCATTTTTTTATCTGCTGGAGCTTACTGGTGATATTGACCGGAGAACTCATGCACCGCACTGATAAACGCACCGGCGTGCTCGGGTTTTACTTCCGGGGTAATACCATGGCCCAGGTTGAACACATGGCCCGAGCCGTTGCCGTAGCTGGCCAGGATGCGCTTGACTTCGGTGCGGATGGCCTCCGGGTTGGCGTACAGCACGGTCGGGTCCATGTTGCCTTGCAGGGCAACCTTGTTGCCGACACGACGGCGGGCTTCGCCCAGGTCACAGGTCCAGTCCAGGCCCAGTGCATCGGCACCAGCATCGGCGATGCTTTCCAGCCACAGGCCACCGTTTTTGGTGAACAGAATGACCGGCACCTTGCGACCTTCGTGTTCGCGGATCAGGCCGCTGACGATTTTGCGCATATAGGCCAGGGAGAACTCCTGATAGGCCGCAGCCGACAGGTTACCGCCCCAGGTGTCGAAGATCTGCACCGCCTGCGCGCCCGCCAGGATCTGGCCGTTGAGGTAAGACGTGACCGACTGCGCCAGCTTGTCGAGCAGCAAGTGCATGGCTTGCGGGGTGTCGTAGAGCATGGCCTTGGTTTTACGGAAGTCCTTGGAGGAGCCGCCTTCAACCATATAAGTGGCCAGCGTCCACGGGCTGCCGGAGAAGCCAATCAATGGCACACGGCCATTGAGCTCTTTGCGAATGGTGCTGACGGCGTTCATCACGTAGCCGAGGTCTTTTTGCGGATCCGGGATGGGCAGCGCTTCGATGTCGGCCAGGGTGCTGACAACCTTTTTGAAGCGCGGGCCTTCACCCGTTTCAAAGTACAGGCCTTGGCCCATGGCATCGGGGATGGTCAGGATGTCAGAAAACAGGATGGCCGCATCCAGCTGCGGGAAGCGGTCCAGAGGCTGCATGGTGACTTCACAGGCGAATTCGGCGTTCTTGCACAGGCTCATGAAATCGCCGGCCTTGGCGCGACTGGCGCGGTACTCCGGCAGGTAGCGACCGGCCTGACGCATCATCCAGACAGGCGTTACGTCTACAGGTTGCTTGAGCAAAGCGCGAAGGAAACGGTCATTCTTGAGAACAGTCATGTCAGCATCCGGAAAAAAAGTGGGGGCATTTTCTCAGAGACGGACGCAAAAGGCACGGCAAGTGCCGTGCCTTTTATCTATCGGGTCGATTTGCCGCGGTGGAACGTCCTATTTGGCAACACCGCGAAACAACTGTGGGAGCCGGCTTGCTCGCGATACAGACAACTCGATTGATCAGCAGACCGAGTTGATCCCATCGCGGGCAAGCCCGCCCCCACAGGGAATCGGGTTACACGCCCAGGTAATCCATGATCCCTTCAGCCGCAGTACGGCCTTCGAAGATCGCGGTCACTACCAGGTCGGAACCACGCACCATGTCACCACCGGCAAAAATCTTCGGATGGCTGGTCTGATGCTTGAACTGCGACTGCTCTGGCGCAATCACGCGGCCCTGGCTGTCGGTCTGGATCTCGAACTGCTCGAACCACGAGGCCGGGCTCGGACGGAAACCAAAGGCGATAATCACGGCGTCTGCCGGAATGATCTCTTCAGAACCCGGGATCGGCTCCGGGCTACGACGGCCACGGGCATCCGGCTCGCCGAGACGGGTCTCGACCACCTTCACGCCTTCCACTTTTCCTTCACCGACAATGGCGATCGGCTGACGGTTGTAGAGGAACTTAACGCCTTCTTCCTTGGCGTTCTTCACCTCTTTGCGCGAGCCCGGCATGTTGGCTTCGTCACGACGATAGGCACAGGTTACTGATTTGGCGCCCTGGCGAATCGAAGTCCGGTTGCAGTCCATGGCCGTATCGCCGCCACCGAGCACCACAATCTTTTTGCCTTTCATGTCGACGAAATCTTCCGGCGACTTTTCAAAGCCCAGGTTGCGGTTGACGTTGGCAATCAGGAAGTCCAGCGCATCGTGCACGCCCGGCAGGTCTTCACCGGCAAAACCACCTTTCATATAGGTGTAAGTGCCCATGCCCATAAACACGGCGTCGTACTCGGCCAGCAACTGCTCCATGCTGATGTCCTTGCCGATTTCGGTATTGAGGCGGAACTCGATACCCATACCGGTAAACACTTCGCGGCGATGGCTCAGTACGGTTTTTTCCAGCTTGAACTCGGGGATGCCGAAGGTCAGCAGACCACCGATTTCCGGGTTCTTGTCGAACACCACCGGGGTCACTCCGCCACGCACCAGCACGTCGGCACAGCCCAGGCCTGCAGGCCCGGCACCGATAATGGCGACACGCTTGCCGGTGGGCACGACCTTGGACATGTCCGGGCGCCAGCCCATGGCGAATGCCGTATCGGTGATGTATTTCTCCACCGAACCAATGGTCACCGCGCCAAAACCGTCGTTGAGGGTGCAGGCGCCCTCGCACAGACGGTCTTGCGGGCACACCCGCCCGCACACTTCGGGCAGGGTGTTGGTCTGGTGCGACAACTCGGCGGCGGCGAGGATATTGCCCTCGGCCACCAGCTTGAGCCAGTTGGGAATGAAGTTATGCACAGGGCATTTCCATTCACAGTACGGGTTGCCGCAGCCCAGGCAGCGGTGGGCCTGTTCGGCCGACTGCTGGGGTTTAAAAGGCTCGTAGATTTCCACGAACTCTTTCTTGCGTTGACGTAACAGTTTCTTCTTCGGATCTTTGCGCCCGACATCGATGAACTGGAAGTCGTTACTCAGACGTTCAGCCATTGTTAAAACCTCATCAAACTCTTCAGGCGCATATCACTGCGGATTGGCACGGATGCTGGAAAGCAACGACTTCAAGCTGGCAGCCTTGGGCTTGACCATCCAGAAACGACGCAGGTAATCATCGAGGTTTTCCGAGAGGTTGCGACCCCACTCGCTGTTGGTTTCCTCAACGTATTCGTCCAGCACGTGTTGCAGGTGATTACGGTAGGCCTCCATCGCTTCGCCACTGATCCGCTGGATTTCCACCAGCTCGTGGTTAACCTTGTCGACGAAGGTGTTGTCCTGATCCAGCACGTAGGCGAAACCGCCGGTCATGCCCGAGCCGAAGTTGTAACCGGTTTTACCCAGCACACAGACAAAACCGCCAGTCATGTATTCGCAGCAGTGATCGCCTGTGCCTTCCACCACGGTGTGGGCACCGGAGTTGCGCACCGCGAAACGCTCGCCCGCCGTGCCCGCTGCAAACAGCTTGCCGCCGGTGGCGCCGTACAGGCAGGTATTGCCGACAATCGCGCTGTCCTGAGTTTTGTAGACGCTGCCTGCAGGCGGGACTATCACCAGCTTGCCGCCGGTCATGCCTTTACCTACGTAGTCGTTGGCATCGCCTTGCAGGTACATGTGCAAGCCACCGGCGTTCCACACACCAAAGCTCTGACCGGCAGTGCCTTTGAAGCGGAAGGTGATCGGTGCCTTGGCCATGCCCTGGTTGCCGTGAGTACGGGCGATTTCACCCGAGATACGCGCACCGATGGAGCGATCGCAGTTGCAGATGTCGAGGTCGAACTCGGCGCCGCTCATGTCGTTGATCGCCGAACGCGCCATGTCGAGCATCTGCTCGGCCAGCAGGCCCTTGTCGAACGGAGGGTTGCGGTCTACCTGGCAGAATTGAGGCTTGTCGGCCGGGATATGGTCGCTGCCCAGCAATGGCGTGAGGTCCAGGTTGTGCTGTTTGGCAGTCTCGCCCTGGAGGATTTCCAGCAGGTCGGTACGCCCGATCAGCTCTTCCAGGGTGCGCACACCCAGCTTGGCCAGCCACTCGCGGGTTTCTTCGGCCACATAGGTAAAGAAGTTGACCACCATATCGACGGTGCCGATGTAATGGTTTTTACGCAGCGATTCGTTTTGCGTCGCAACCCCGGTCGCGCAGTTGTTGAGGTGGCAAATACGCAGGTATTTACAGCCCAGGGCGATCATCGGTGCGGTGCCGAAGCCGAAGCTTTCAGCGCCCAGAATTGCTGCCTTGATCACGTCGAGACCGGTTTTCAGGCCACCATCGGTTTGTACCCGCACTTTGCCGCGCAGGTCATTGCCGCGCAGGGTCTGGTGGGTTTCGGCCAAACCGAGCTCCCACGGTGCGCCCGCGTACTTGATGGAGGTCAGCGGTGAAGCGCCGGTGCCGCCGTCATAACCGGAGATGGTAATCAAGTCGGCATAGGCCTTGGCCACGCCAGCGGCGATGGTACCTACGCCCGCTTCAGCTACCAGTTTCACCGACACCAGTGCTTTCGGGTTGACTTGTTTCAAGTCAAAGATCAGCTGCGACAAGTCCTCAATGGAGTAGATGTCGTGGTGCGGCGGTGGCGAAATCAGGGTCACACCAGGAACGGCGTAGCGCAGTTTGGCGATCAGGCCGTTGACCTTGCCGCCCGGCAGTTGCCCGCCCTCGCCCGGCTTGGCGCCTTGAGCAACCTTGATTTGCAGCACTTCAGCATTGACCAGGTATTCCGGTGTCACACCGAAACGACCAGTGGCCACTTGCTTGATCTTCGAACTCTTGATGGTGCCGTAACGCGCCGGGTCTTCGCCACCTTCACCGGAGTTGGAGCGTGCGCCCAAGCGGTTCATGGCTTCAGCCAGGGCTTCGTGAGCCTCTGGCGACAAGGCGCCCAGGGAAATACCGGCCGAGTCGAAACGCTTGAGGATCGAGTCCAGCGGTTCGATATCGTCGATCGACAGCGGGGTATCGAGGGTCTTGACCTTGAACAGATCGCGGATCATAGACACTGGACGCTGGTCGACCAGTGCGGTGTATTCCTTGAATTTGCTGTAGTCGCCCTGCTGCACGGCGGCTTGCAGGGTGGCCACCACGTCAGGGTTGTAGGCATGGTATTCACCACCATGCACGTACTTGAGCAGGCCGCCTTGCTGGATGGGCTTGCGCGCACTCCAGGCCTCGGCTGCCAGCAGTTTTTGCTCGGCTTCAAGGTCGACGAAACGTGCGCCCTTGATGCGGCTTGGCACGCCACGAAAGCTCAGTTCGCAAATTTCTTCGGACAGGCCGATGGCTTCGAACAGCTGCGCACCACGGTACGAAGCGATGGTCGATATGCCCATTTTCGAGAGGATCTTGAGCAGACCTTTGGTGATGCCTTTGCGGTAGTTCTTGAACACCTCATAGAGGTCGCCCAGTACTTCACCGGTGCGGATCAGGTCGCCCAGCACTTCGTAGGCCAGGAACGGATAGACCGCCGAGGCACCGAAGCCGATCAGCACCGCAAAGTGATGCGGGTCACGGGCAGTAGCGGTTTCAACCAGAATGTTGCTGTCGCAACGCAGGCCTTTTTCGGTCAGGCGGTGATGCACGGCGCCCACAGCCAAAGAGGCGTGAACCGGCAACTTGCCCGGCGCGATATGACGGTCGCTCAGAACGATCTGGGTGCGACCGGCGCGCGCTGCTTCTTCGGCCTGATCGGCGATATTGCGCACAGCCGCTTCAAGACCGACGCTTTCGTCGTAGTTGAGGTCAATGATCTGACGCTCAAAGCCCGGCAGGTCGAGGTTCATCAGCGAGCGCCATTTTGCAGGCGAGATCACGGGCGAACTGAGAATCACACGGGAAGCGTGCTCAGGGGATTCCTGGAAGATGTTGCGCTCGGCACCGAGGCAGATTTCCAGCGACATGACGATGGCTTCACGCAGCGGGTCGATCGGCGGGTTGGTGACCTGCGCAAACTGCTGGCGGAAGTAATCGTAAGGTGTTCGCACACGCTGGGACAGCACGGCCATTGGCGTGTCGTCCCCCATCGAACCTACCGCTTCGTAGCCTTGCTCGCCCAACGGACGCAGCACCTGGTCGCGCTCTTCGAACGTGACCTGATACATCTTCATGTATTGCTTGAGCTGATCGACGTCGTAAAACGCCGAACCGTGGTCGTTGTCTTCCATGGTCGCCTGAATGCGCAGGGCATTCTTGCGCAGCCATTGCTTGTACGGGTGGCGCGACTTGAGGCGGTTGTCGATCGAGTCAGTGTCCAGCACCTGACCGGTTTCGGTGTCCACGGCCAGGATCTGGCCAGGGCCGACACGGCCTTTGGCGATCACGTCCTCAGGCTTGTAGTCCCATACGCCGATTTCCGAGGCAATGGTGATATAGCCGTTGGTGGTGGTCACCCAGCGCGCAGGGCGCAGGCCGTTACGGTCAAGCAGGCAGACCGCGTAGCGACCGTCGGTCATTACCACGCCGGCGGGGCCGTCCCACGGCTCCATGTGCATGGAGTTGTACTCATAGAACGCCCGCAGGTCGGGGTCCATGGTTTCAACGTTCTGCCACGCCGGTGGAATCAGCATGCGTACGCCACGGAACAGGTCGATACCGCCGGTGACCATCAGCTCCAGCATATTGTCCATGCTGGAGGAGTCCGAACCCACGCGGTTGACCAGCGGGCCGAGTTCGTCGAGGTCACCGATCAGATCGTTGGCAAACTTGGTGCGACGGGCCTGGGCCCAGTTGCGGTTACCGGTGATGGTGTTGATTTCGCCGTTGTGGGCGAGAAAGCGGAATGGCTGAGCCAGCGGCCATTTCGGCAGGGTATTGGTGGAGAAGCGCTGATGGAACACGCAGATCGCGGTTTGCAGGCGCTCATCGCTCAGGTCCGGATAGAAGGCGGTGAGGTCCGCCGGCATCATCAGGCCTTTATAAATGATGGTCTTGTGGGAAAAACTGCAGATGTAGTGATCGCTGTCTGCCGCGTTGGACACCGAGGAACGGCGACGGGCACTGAACAGTTTGATGGCCATGTCCTGATCGCTCAGGCCGTCCCCACCAATAAACACTTGCTCGATCTGCGGCAGACGCTCCAGCGCCAGACGACCCAGAACGCTGGTATCGATGGGCACTTTGCGCCAGCCCACCAGTTGCAGGCCAGCGGCAAGGATCTCGCGATTCATGTTGTCGCGGGCCGCCTCGGCCTTGATCGGATCCTGGTTGAAAAACACCATGCCGACCGCGTATTGCTTGGGCAAATCGGTACCGAACTGCTCCTTGGCGGTTGCACGCAGGAACAGGTCAGGCTTTTGAATCAGCAGGCCACAACCGTCACCGGTCTTGCCGTCTGCGTTGATCCCACCGCGGTGGGTCATGCAGGTCAGGGCTTCAATGGCGGTTTGCAGAAGGGTATGACTGGGTTCGCCCTGCATATGGGCAATCAGGCCGAAACCACAGTTATCCTTGAATTCATCGGGGTGGTACAGACCTGCTTTCATAGACACTTTCTCACCAGGCTGCCCCAAAAAGGGGCAAATTTCTTTTAATTCAACCACTTGCTTCCCGCGCTGAACGTACGCCAGCTTGGCAGGGGCAAAAGGGTGGTCATTCTACACACCGTCACAAAGACCCACAAATTAAGCGGCGTTATACCGTAAATTTATGTCGCATTTATGAAAGGTTTAAAGCGATTTCTCGTGCTAGTCAAAACATTTTTGATGTTGACTGCTACACGGCGCAGACACCACAAGGCACACGGCTGTTAAGGCCGCATGCACAAGCAGGAGTTTTGATGGACTAGAACGGCGACCTGGGTAAGGTCGCCGGATCATCAGCGAGCTGCAGCCAGCTCTTTTTGGACGCTGGCGACAGTGCGAGGCCAAGGTTTACCAGCCTGCGTCTTCGCTGGCAAGTTCTTGATTGCTGCAGTTGCTGCAGCATGGCTTGGGAAGTTGCCATAGGTGACGACGTACAGCGGCTTGCCATTCAAGGTTTTCTTGAAGTAACGAGCATCACCGCCCAGTTCTTTGGCGACATTTTGCGCAGACGCTTCAGAGCTGGTGCCGACGATCTGCACCACATAGTTATTGGCAGGCTGGCTGGCGTACCAGCTACCGCCTGGTGCGGCCTTGGCCAGGCTAACCGGCTTCTCGGCCGGTTTGACCACTGGTTTGGCTGCCGGGGCCGGGGCAGGCTTGGCCACTGGCGCAGGCTTGGCCGTGGCCACGGTAGG
>NZ_WIWL01000197.1:0-33352 GCF_009600105.1 Pseudomonas sp. FSL R10-0056 | reverse complement strand
CCCAGCGCTTTGGCGTACCACTGGGCTTCGGCGGCCCGCACGCGGCCTACTTCGCCACCCGCGATGCGTTCAAGCGCGACATGCCGGGCCGCTTGGTCGGTGTTTCGGTTGACCGTCACGGTAAACCGGCGCTGCGCCTGGCCATGCAAACCCGCGAGCAGCATATCCGCCGCGAGAAGGCCACGAGCAACATCTGTACCGCTCAGGTGCTGCTGGCCAACATCGCCAGCATGTATGCCGTTTACCACGGCCCTAAAGGCCTGACGCAAATCGCCCAACGCACTCACCAGTTGACCGCGATCCTGGCCCGTGGCCTCAGCGATCTGGGGCTGAAGGTCGAGCAGGAACAGTTCTTCGACACCCTGACCCTCAACACCGGCACCCACACCGCCGCGCTGCACGCCAAGGCCCATGCGCAGAACATCAATCTGCGCGTGATCGACGACCAGCGCCTGGGCCTGTCGCTGGATGAAACCAGCAGCCAGTCCGACGTCACTGCACTGTGGGCATTGCTCGCCACAGACGGCCAGGCCCTGCCTGACTTCGACGCACTGGCCACCAGCGTAACGGGCACCCTGCCCGCCGCCCTGCTGCGCCAGTCGCCGATCCTCAGCCACCCGGTGTTCAACCGCTACCACTCTGAAACCGAGCTGATGCGCTACCTGCGTCGCCTGGCCGACAAGGACCTGGCGCTGGACCGCACCATGATCCCGCTGGGCTCGTGCACCATGAAGCTCAACGCCGCCAGCGAAATGATCCCGGTTACCTGGGCCGAGTTCGGCAACCTGCACCCGTTTGCGCCTGCCGAACAAAGCCTGGGCTACCAGCAATTGACCACCGAACTGGAAGCCATGCTCTGCGCGGCTACCGGCTACGATGCTATTTCCCTTCAACCAAACGCCGGTTCCCAGGGCGAATACGCCGGCTTGCTGGCCATTCGTGCCTACCACCAGAGCCGTGGCGACGAGCGCCGCGATATCTGCCTGATCCCGTCCTCGGCCCACGGCACCAACCCGGCCACCGCCAACATGGCCGGCATGCGCGTGGTGGTCACCGCCTGTGACGCCCGCGGCAACGTTGATATCGAAGACCTGCGTGCCAAGGCCATCGAGCACCGCGACCACCTCGCCGCGCTGATGATCACCTACCCCTCCACCCACGGCGTGTTCGAAGAAGGCATCCGCGAAATCTGCGGCATCATTCATGACAACGGCGGCCAGGTGTACATCGACGGCGCCAACATGAACGCGATGGTGGGCCTGTGCGCTCCGGGCAAGTTCGGCGGCGACGTGTCCCACCTCAACCTGCACAAAACCTTCTGCATCCCTCACGGCGGTGGCGGCCCGGGTGTAGGCCCGATTGGCGTCAAATCGCACCTGACGCCGTTCCTGCCGGGTCACGCGGCCATGGAACGCAAGGAAGGCGCAGTCTGCGCGGCGCCGTTTGGCAGCGCCAGCATCCTGCCGATCACCTGGATGTACATCCGCATGATGGGCGGTGAAGGCCTCAAGCGTGCATCGCAACTGGCCATCCTCAACGCCAACTACATCGCCCGCCGTCTCGAAGAGCACTACCCGGTGCTGTACTCGGGCAGCAACGGCCTGGTCGCCCACGAATGCATCCTCGACCTGCGCCCGCTCAAGGAAACCAGCGGTATCAGCGTCGATGACGTGGCCAAGCGCCTGATCGATTTTGGCTTCCACGCCCCGACCATGTCGTTCCCGGTGGCCGGCACGTTGATGATCGAACCGACCGAAAGCGAGTCCAAGGAAGAGCTGGATCGCTTCTGTGAAGCGATGATCTGCATCCGCGAAGAAATCCGCGAAGTCGAGAGCGGTGGCCTGGACAAGGAAGACAACCCGCTGAAAAACGCCCCGCACACCGCCGCTGAAATGGTCGGCGAATGGACTCACCCCTACAGCCGCGAACAGGCGGTGTACCCGGTTGCGTCCTTGATCGAAGGCAAGTACTGGCCACCGGTCGGTCGTGTCGACAACGTATTTGGCGACCGCAACCTGGTGTGTGCGTGCCCGTCGATCGAGAACTATCAGGAGGCATAAGTCAAAACCTGTAGCCGCTGCCGAAGGCTGCGATGGGCTGCGAGGCGGCCCCGCTTTCGGGCACAACGGCGAAGGCCCTGCGGGCTTTATCGCAGCCTGCGGCAGCGGCTACAGATGATTTGCCTACCCACACAATAAGAAACCGGAGAACCCCATGTCGTTAAGCGTGTTCGACCTGTTCAAGATTGGCATCGGCCCCTCCAGTTCCCATACCGTCGGCCCCATGCGTGCTGCTGCGCGTTTTGTCGAAGGTCTGCGCCGTGATGAGCTGTTGCAACAAACAGCCTGCGTAAAAGTTGAACTCTACGGTTCCCTCGGCGCCACCGGCAAAGGCCACGGCAGCGACAAAGCCGTGCTGCTGGGGCTGGAAGGTGAACATCCGGATACCGTCAACACCGAAACCGTGGCCGAACGACTGGCCGCGATTCGCAGCAGCGGGCGCCTGAACCTGCTGGGCGAACACCCCATCGAATTCATCGAAAAATCACACCTGGCGATGATTCGCAAACCCCTGCCCTATCACCCCAACGGCATGATTTTTCGGGCACTGGATGCCGCCGGCATTCAGATCCGCAGCCGCGAGTATTACTCGATCGGCGGTGGTTTTGTGGTGGACGAAGGCGCGGCAGGTGCCGACCGAATTGTCGAAGACAGTACTGTGCTGCAATACCCCTTCAAAACCGCCAAGGACCTGTTGCGCCAATGCGTAACCCATCACCTGTCGATCAGTGAAGTGATGATGGCCAATGAAGGCGCCTGGCGCCCGGAAGCCGAGACCCGCAGCGGTCTGTTGAAAATCTGGCAGGTCATGCAGGACTGCGTAAGTGCCGGCTGTCGCAATGAAGGGATTTTACCCGGCGGTTTGAAGGTCAAGCGCCGTGCCCCGGCCTTGCACCGTCAGCTCTGTGCCAACCCGGAAGCCGCGCTGCGCGATGCCTTGTCAGTACTGGACTGGGTGAACCTGTACGCCCTGGCCGTCAATGAAGAAAACGCCAACGGCGGGCGCGTGGTCACAGCGCCTACCAACGGTGCGGCGGGAATTATCCCGGCCGTTTTGCATTACTACATGCGCTTTATCGGCGGCGCCAATGAAGACGGCGTGGTGCGTTTTCTGCTCACTGCCGCCGCCATCGGCATTCTGTACAAGGAAAACGCTTCGATTTCGGGGGCCGAAGTCGGCTGCCAGGGTGAAGTCGGCGTGGCCTGTTCAATGGCGGCCGGCGCGTTGTGTGAAGTGCTGGGCGGCAGCGTGCAGCAAGTCGAGAACGCCGCCGAGATCGGCATGGAGCACAACCTCGGCCTGACCTGCGATCCGATTGGCGGGCTGGTGCAAGTGCCGTGCATCGAACGGAACGCGATGGGCTCGGTCAAGGCCATCAACGCAGTGCGCATGGCCCTGCGAGGTGATGGTCAGCACTTTGTCTCGCTCGACAAGGTGATCCGCACCATGCGCCAGACCGGCGCCGACATGAAAAGCAAATACAAGGAGACCGCCCGCGGCGGTCTCGCCGTCAACATTATTGAGTGCTGATTTTCAAGGAGTCTCGAATGTCCACCGAACAACTGCTTAAAACCCCGCTGCATGCACTGCACCTTGAACTCGGCGCCCGCATGGTGCCGTTTGCCGGCTACGACATGCCCGTGCAGTACCCGCTAGGGGTGATGAAAGAGCACCAGCACACCCGTGAACAGGCCGGGTTATTCGATGTATCGCACATGGGCCAGATCCGTCTGACCGGTGCTGACGCGGCCAAGGCCCTGGAAGCACTGGTGCCGGTGGATATCATCGACCTGCCGGTGGGTATGCAGCGCTATGCCATGTTCACCAACGAACAGGGCGGCATCCTCGATGACCTGATGGTCGCCAACCTGGGCAATGACGAGCTGTTCCTGGTGGTCAACGCCGCCTGCAAGGATCAGGACCTGGCCCACCTGCGCAAGCATTTGAGCGCCCACTGCCAGATCCAGCCGCTGTTTGAAGAGCGCGCCCTGCTTGCCCTGCAAGGCCCGGCTGCAGTCAGCGTACTGCAACGCCTGGCACCGCAAGTGGCGAACATGACCTTTATGCAATTTGCCCCGGTGACCTTACTGGGCGCGGATTGCTACGTCAGCCGCTCGGGTTATACCGGCGAAGACGGTTTTGAGATTTCAGTGCCGGCCGAGCACGCCGAAGCACTGGCCCGCCGCCTGCTGGCCGAGCCAGAGGTTCAGGCCATCGGCCTGGGCGCACGGGATTCGCTGCGCCTGGAAGCGGGCCTGTGCCTGTACGGCCACGACATGAACGACACCACGACGCCTATCGAAGCCAGCCTGCTCTGGGCCATCTCCAAGGCCCGTCGCGCTGACGGCCCGCGGGCCGGTGGTTTCCCGGGTGCCGAGAGCATCTTTGCCCAGCAGCAAAACGGCGTAGCGCGTAAACGAGTGGGCTTGCTGCCCCAGGAACGTACCCCGGTGCGTGAAGGCGCACAAATCGTCGATGCCGACGGCACCGAGATCGGCACCGTATGCAGCGGCGGCTTTGGGCCAACGTTGGGCGCACCCTTGGCAATGGGTTATCTGGATATCGCATTCACGCCTGTAGACACTGAAGTCTGGGCCATCGTGCGGGGCAAGCGCGTGCCGATGAAAGTGTCGAAAATGCCGTTTGTAGCGCAACGTTATTACAGGGGTTAAACAGTAAGTTATACAGTTGCATGTTCACGGTGCGTACGTGTCATGCAACTGCTACATAACAGTGCAAACTTTCGATAGCGAAAACAGTCTTTATTACACGAAAATAATTGAACACCTCTATAACGATCCGCTCTTTGACTCTGCGTTTAGAGTATTAAAAACAGCGGCCCTGCGGCGTATTTAAAGGGGCTTGTTTTTTCAATTACAGTTTCGTAGAGTTTGCCCACTGTGTTTGCATGGGTCGCTGGAATCGTGACCTGGGCAGTAGCTCAATGCTTGCTACATCCCGTTCTGCGTCTCTTACTTTCCTGCAACCCAGCACCAGTACTCTTTCATGTGAAAGAGGCTGTCATTAATTGTTAGCGTCAAGGAATTAAGAAATGTCTCAACGTCAGAGCGGTACGGTCAAGTGGTTCAACGACGAGAAGGGGTTTGGTTTCATCACCCCTGAAAGCGGCCCGGACCTGTTTGTGCACTTCCGTGCCATCCAGGGCAACGGCTTCAAAAGCCTGAAGGAAGGCCAGAAAGTGACCTTCATCTCGGTACAGGGCCAAAAAGGCCTGCAGGCTGACGAAGTTCAAGCAGAAGCTTAAATCTCGTGCACAAAAGCCTCTGATGGTGACATCAGAGGCTTTTTTATGGCCGTTATTCCGTAAGATGGCTGTTTTCCTTCACGAGACCCTGCCATGTCGAAACAACCGCTTAGCCCTCAAGGCGACTTTCCCGCCGTTGGCCTGGGGCGCCGCCTGGCAGCCATGTTCTACGACTTTCTGCTGTGTACCGCCCTGCTGATCGTCACGACCTTTATCTACAAGCTGATCATGATGGGCTTTATCGGCGAAGCCAAAATGCGCGAACTGTCAGAAGCAGGCGCCCTGGATGGTGACCCGCTGCTGTCGACCCTCCTGTTTTTCGTCCTGTTCGGTTTCTTTGCCAAGTTCTGGACCCACTCCGGGCAAACCCTGGGCATGCAGGTCTGGGGAGTTCGCGTACAGAACGCCGACGGCACGGCAATCAGCCTGTGGCAGGCCCTTCTGCGTTTTATCGTGTCCATAGGCTCGTGGTTGTGCCTGGGGCTGGGGTTTGTCTGGTCGATCTTCGACAAGCAAAAACGCACCTGGCATGACATGTATTCCAATACGCAGTTGGTACGCGTCCCCAAGCAGAAGAAATAAAAAAAAGCCCGTATCTCGCGATACGGGCTTTTTTATTGCCCTTGTGGGAGCGGGCTTGCTCTCGATGAAGGCAACGCGGTTTCGCCGTTGAACCGCGCCGATGCTATCGCAAGCAAGCCCTCTCCCTCACGGCTGTGCGGCTTACTCCGCCAGCTTGAACGTGATAAAGCTGGCACGCCCCTGACGCAGAACCCGCATCGACACCGAACGGTTCTTCGGCAATGCCTTGGCGATCTCGGTGAACTCCTTGCCATTGGTGATGGCCTGATTGTTCAAGTGCGTAATCACGTCGCCAGGCTGCAGGCCGATCAAGGCCGCAGGACCGTCCTGAACGTCAGTAATGATCACACCGCCCTTGATGTCGTTGGCTTTCTTCTGCTCTTCACTCAAGTCCGCTACGGACACGCCCAGGCGGTTGCTGCTTTGTTCAGCGCCGCCACCCGAAGCGATGTCTTTTGCATCATCAGGGATAGCGCCCACAGTCAGCTCCAGATTCTGACGCTTGCCGTTACGAATAACTTCAAGGTTGGCCTTGCTGCCGGCCTTGAGTGCGCCAACCAGGTGCGGCAAATCTGCCGACATGACGATCGGCTGACCATTCATGCTCAGAATCACGTCGCCCACTTGCAGACCGCCTTTGGCAGCCGGGCCGTCATCAAGTACCTGCGCCACCAGTGCACCGGCAGGTTTTTCCAGACCGAAAGACTCGGCCAGGTCCTTGTTGACCTCCTGGATCACCACACCCAACCAGCCACGGCTGACTTTGCCGCCAGCCTTGAGCTGATTGGCAACGTCCATCGCCACATCGATCGGGATTGCAAAGGACACGCCCATGAAACCGCCCGAACGGGTATAGATTTGCGAGTTGATGCCCACGACTTCGCCCGCCAGGTTGAACAGCGGACCACCCGAGTTGCCCGGGTTGATCGGCACGTCAGTCTGGATAAATGGCACATAGCTTTCATTCGGCAGGCTGCGGCCCATGGCGCTGATGATGCCCTGGGTCACGGTGTGGTCGAAACCAAATGGCGAACCGATCGCAACCACCCACTGGCCGGCCTTGAGGTCCTGGGACTTGCCCAGTTTGAGCACCGGCAGGTTCTTGCCATCGATTTTCAGCAAGGCCACGTCAGAGCGCGGGTCAGTGCCCACCAGCTTGGCTTTCATTTCACTGCGATCGGACAGCCGCACAATGATTTCATCGGCATCTGCAACCACGTGGTTGTTGGTCAGGATGTAGCCATCGGGCGAGATGATAAAGCCCGAGCCCAGGGACTGGGCCTCGCGCTGACGCCCGCCTTTGCCACCGGGTGCAGGTGGCAGGCTGCGCTCAAAAAAGTCGCGCAGGCCAGGCGGCAGGCCTTCCAGGTCGGGCATTTGGCCCATGCTGGAAACCCGACGCTCAGGCAGCTTTTGCGTGGTACTGATATTCACTACGGCTGGCGAAGCCTGTTCAACCAGTTGGGTGAAATCAGGCAACTGCGCTTCAGCCATCACCGGCACTGCCTGCCCGAGCATCAGCACGGCTGCAAAAATGGGTAGATAAGATTTCAATCGCGGCATCGACATACAGCTCCCGTTAATAACAGCAGAGTTAAGCGACAGGCACCTAAAAACAAGTCAAAAGCATAGACCGTTTTTCAGACCCCGGAAAACAAACAAGGCCAAAGCCCTTTGGGGCTCTGACCTTTATAAAAAGAGATAAAAATGGCAAATCGAAAATTGTCACCCGCCATGTCGATGCAACCCTATGGTTTGGCCTGAGCATCGTTTTCACCGACACGCATCGACAGGGCAATTCGTTCAGCAGTGCCCATGGGAATTTCACCCACCACCGTGGCCATCATGTCTCCCTGAGGCGTGCTCAGGTGGCGCGTGACCGCAGCTGTGGGCCCGAGCTGGACGCGGGCATCTGGAACAGCAGCGCCCTTGACCGGCTCGATAAACACCGAAAAACGGGCAAGGCCATCGTCATACAGAAGGCTGGTGACTTCGGATTTGCTCCGCGGATCACGGCGCACCGTACTGCTGACCTGCTCAAAACCGGAGGGCAGCCAGTCAGAGTGCCAGGCCTGAACCGAATTGACCTGCCCGGCCCCTTTGTCGGCAGGGGCAACAGCACGGCACTGCCCCGCAGGCGTGAGCTGGCTGTCATCAGGAGGCGTGGTTGCAAAGGTCGTAAACTGGTAGCGCTCAAGCAACTGCCCCTTGTCATTGAGCAACAAGGACTTGAGAGGCAAACCGGTTTCACGGTCCAGATACAGCTCAAAACCGTAGCGATGCTGATCACGCGGAGCAAACGATATGACCACTACCGGGCGACCGGCGACCCTGGAGTTGCCCTCGATTGCCACGGCATACAGGTCATTGAACTTCTGGACATCGAATTGACGCGCCGCGACAGCCGTGACATCGCCCAACCCGGAGGCCTGTTTGCCAGTGACACATTCAGTGCGCCCATCCGAGCGGATCACCTCTTGCGCAGTGCCATCAAGCTGCATCAACCGCTCACGAACCTTGCCATCCTGCACGCGGTGCCAGATGCTGTGGGTAGAAAAACTACCGTTACGCTCGTAAACGAAAGTACCCTGATAGCTATGCTGTTGCTCGGCCTGCCCAAGACGTTTTAACCAGTCCTGGGCTTCATCGGCGTGGGCCGGTACTGCAAACCAGCCACTGAGCAGAAGAGGTAGCAAAGTTAGGACGCGCATGATGGTCCTTAACGGTTTTCGAGGCTCGCAGCACGAGCATAAGGCAGAGGGCTTTCAGCCCCTTTCAGCGCTGCTTGCTCTGCGTGCTGGCGCAGGTAGCCAGGCAAACGCTGATCTTGCCAGCCCGGCTGACCTTGCAGGACACCGTTGGCCATCGGGCCGGTGGCCTGATCGGCACTCTCGCTGTAGTTGGCCAGTACTGCCGGACCTTTGGCCATCGGTGCACTCAGGCTCTGCGCAGGGTTCTGCTGGGCGAGCTGGTTGCCAACGATGTCATCCTGGTTGTACAGCCGCACACCCGCCAGAACAGCGACGGTAACCGACGCGGCTACGGCCAGGCGACCAATGCTGCGCCACGGCCCACGGACAACCTTGGCCGGGGTTTGCTCTTCAGCCAGCGCGGCCGAAACGGCAGATGCGATGTCCAGGCGCGGAATCAACAGGTCCTTGTGCATCACAGCACGGGCCACCTGATAACGGGACCAGGTGTCACGGGTTTGTGTGTCGTCGAAGGCATTCAATACCCGACGTAGTTCCAGTTCGTCCGCTTCGTTATCCATCACTGCGGACAGCGATTCCTGCAGGGCTTCACGACTCATGGCGGTTCCTCTCTTGGCTGTCGCCGCTGTCTCAGTTTTCCTGCAACAACGGCTGCAGGGCTTTATCTATGGCTTCCCGGGCGCGGAAAATCCGGGAGCGCACGGTACCCACCGGGCATTGCATGACGCTCGCAATGTCCTCGTAACTCAGACCATCAAATTCACGTAAAGTTAAAGCCGTACGCAAATCTTCTGGCAGTAGCTGAATAGTGCGATGAACGGTGCCTTCGATCTCGTCTCGGAGCAAAGCGCGCTCCGGCGACTCGAGGTCCTTGAGACCGTGATCACCATCATAAAACTCGGCATCTTCCGAACTCACATCGCTGTCAGGCGGACGTCGACCGCGTGACACCAGATAGTTTTTCGCCGTGTTAATGGCGATGCGATACAGCCATGTGTAAAAGGCACTGTCGCCGCGAAAATTACCAAGTGCCCGGTACGCCTTGATAAAGGCCTCCTGGGCAACGTCCTGGGCTTCATGGGTGTCGTGCACGAAACGCACGATCAACCCGAGAATTTTGTGTTGATACTTCAACACCAGCAGATCGAACGCGCGCTTGTCGCCACGCTGTACGCGCTCGACCAGCTGCTGATCCTCTTCCTGGGCTAGCATGAATACTCCTCATAAGACCGGGAGGAAGATTGCTGTGCTAATTGATCAGGCTTGCAAACATAGACTCGGGCTTTTCGCAAAAGTTCTCTCCCCCCTGGCAAGTTTCCTGCGTGCCCGGATTTGGCACACACGAAAACGCAGCTCGGGCCTGGCCGGCTGCGTCAATAATCTTGTCGTCAAATTCAGCTGTCGAGTCGAAAAAACAAACCCCGCATCAATCTGGACGCCGTTCCCCTGCATCAAGGGCAGCCCACTATGGAACCCCTGGCTATACGAAAAGTTCAAAAACTTCGTATAAAACAAGCCCTGCAGTACCTTGGAAGCGTATCAGAACCCGCGCCATTCCAGAGCACTGCCCCAGCATGCAGATTAATTGTGCAAATCAACATGCAGACCCTTCGTGTCTGAGGCACACTTTGCGCCCGCTGTAATTTCACAATGCCATAAAGGCCCGGCCATTGTGCCGATCCCCCCCTCTATATACTAGAGATACCAGAGGGCGTTTTTTTGCGGATGTGAGAAGAATGAGCCAACATTTTCAACATGATGTGCTGGTGATTGGCAGCGGCGCTGCCGGCTTGAGCCTTGCGCTCACGTTACCCAGCCATATGCGTATTGCAGTGCTGAGCAAAGGCGATCTGGCCAATGGTTCGACGTTCTGGGCCCAGGGCGGTGTCGCCGCTGTCCTGGATGACACCGACACGGTGCAGTCCCACGTCGAAGACACCCTCAATGCCGGTGGCGGGCTGTGCCACGAAGACGCGGTACGCTTTACCGTCGAGCACAGCCGCGAAGCCATCCAGTGGCTGATCGATCAGGGCGTACCCTTCACCCGCGATGACAGCATCGACCCCGAGCAACAGGGCTTTGAGTTCCACCTCACCCGAGAAGGCGGGCACAGCCACCGGCGCATCATCCATGCGGCCGACGCCACCGGCGCGGCGATTTTCAAGACATTGCTCGAACAGGCCCGCCAGCGCCCCAATATCGAACTGCTCGAACAGCGCGTTGCCGTCGATCTGATTACCGAACGCCGCCTGGGCCTGGAAGGTGATCGCTGCCTCGGTGCCTATGTGCTGGATCGTGCCACGGGTGAAGTCGACACCTTTGGCTCGCGCTTCACCATTCTGGCAACCGGTGGCGCAGCCAAGGTGTACCTCTATACCAGCAACCCGGACGGTGCCTGCGGTGATGGCATTGCCATGGCCTGGCGCTCGGGTTGCCGGGTGGCCAACCTGGAGTTCAACCAGTTCCACCCCACCTGCCTGTATCACCCGCAAGCCAAGAGCTTTTTAATCACTGAAGCCCTGCGGGGCGAAGGCGCGCACCTCAAGCTGCCCAACGGCGAGCGTTTCATGCATCGCTTCGACCCGCGGGGCGAACTGGCCCCGCGGGATATCGTCGCCCGGGCCATCGACCATGAAATGAAGCGTCTGGGCATCGATTGTGTGTACCTGGATATCAGCCATGAGCCCGATAGCTTTATCAAGGCCCACTTCCCGACTGTATATGAGCGCTGCCTGGCA
Organism: Pseudomonas sp. FSL R10-0056; assembly: GCF_009600105.1. Classification (NCBI taxonomy): domain Bacteria; kingdom Pseudomonadati; phylum Pseudomonadota; class Gammaproteobacteria; order Pseudomonadales; family Pseudomonadaceae; genus Pseudomonas; species Pseudomonas sp. FSL R10-0056. The sequence goes on along the minus strand of NZ_WIWL01000197.1, from coordinate 21,995 downwards.
TTTGGTATCGACATCACTCAACAGGCCATCCCGGTAGTACCTGCGGCGCATTACACCTGCGGCGGCGTGATGGTCGACGAACATGGCCACACCGATGTGCCGGGCCTGTACGCCATCGGCGAAACCAGCTTCACCGGCCTGCATGGTGCCAACCGCATGGCCAGCAACTCGCTGCTCGAGTGCTTTGTGTACGCCAAGTCGGCAGCGGCAGACATCCTTGCCCAGTCGCCCGAAATCGCCGCCCCCGTCGCACTGCCGAGCTGGGATGCCAGCCAGGTGACCGACTCCGATGAAGACGTAATCATCGCCCACAACTGGGATGAGCTACGGCGCTTTATGTGGGACTACGTGGGCATCGTGCGCACCAACAAGCGCCTGCAGCGGGCCCAGCACCGGGTGCGCCTGCTGCTGGATGAAATTGACGAGTTCTACAGCAACTATCGCGTAAGCAGAGACCTGATTGAATTGAGGAACCTTGCTCAAGTAGCGGAACTGATGATCAGGTCTGCCATGAAACGTAAGGAATCTCGGGGTCTGCACTACACGTTGGACTATCCAGAGCTGCTGCCAGAGGCGAAGGATACGATCCTTACACCCGACAAATGAGGCACGTTAGGAGCCATAGCGTAGCACCATGGGGCCCCAGTTTGTAACAGCTTTGGCGCACATTTGTCCCAACGCTGAGGTCCTTATCACCTGCCCGCAAGGGTCCTTATCGTGCGCCTGAGCGAGCATGCGAGGGCCTATGGGGGTAAGCGCGCAGGTTAGTAGTTACAGGTGGTCACTCAGATTTTTGTGCCAGATCCTCATGAGGTGCCCTTGAGGCACCCATACAGCCAGAAGGCCACATGAACACCAACGCAGGCCCGTAGGCCGCGCTAAACGTGTCCATGAAGTTGTCCTAAGAGTTAAGGGATCGGTGAACCGTCAGGTTTGTGAGACCGTATTGAGTGGCAATCTCAAGGATGCCCTCATAGGATTTAGGCCAGCCTCCACCACTTGAGTCGTTGGTGGCCCCTGACTGGAGCAGGGCAAAGCAAACGGCTGCATATGGGGTCAGGTGATCGACTTGTATCTTCGTAACCACCCGTTTGTCCTTGTAGGTATAACAGAGAGTAAAACTCATGGCTGGCCTTGCCGTAACATGGTCGATGCCCAAGCATAGCAACTAAACAGCTCGCCCATGAGGCCCATTACGGACCTCATGGATACAGCGGGTGTTACGGCTTGACGACCACACGGGTGATCAGCGGAAAGTCTACGGTCTCGACCTGAAGTTTCTCAGTAGGGTCCGCTGGGTTTGCCAGCTTCAGCTTGACCTTGGCCTGAGCCATTACGTCAGCGATACCGGTGATTTCGATGTCCCAGCCCTGTACCGAGGCGTTACGGCTGGCGAGGATTGACCACACATCACCGTCGTTACCTTCACGGAACGACAGGGAGGCGAAGCCTTTAGGGAGCATGAAGACGCCACGGTTGCCATCCGAATAGAACTGGGTACGGCAGCCCAACAGGTCCTCAATATCATCTACGCCTGCACGCTGGGCAGCACGCTCAAGGATTGCCTGTTCGGTCATGTGCATCAGCAGCACGAAGTCACTCAGGGAGTTGCCCACTGAGTGGTTGATGCTCAGTGTTAGTTGGTCAATCCAATCCTCAGCACGATCACGTGGTCCAGTGCCAGCAATGGTGACTTCCTTGACCTCGACACTTGGGGACTTCAGGAGAATGTCCACGATGGTAGAGCCGCACGCTTTCTCAAAGTCCTGCATGGCCTTATCCAGCATTTGGCCGATGGAGTTGCTGGTGAAACCTGCCACCACATGAGCATCTAACAGAGTCATACGGTGCGAGAAGAACGCGGCGGTATCAGTGGGCTCCGTAAAGATCACGTCACCGGCAACAGCTTCACCCTTTGTAATGGTCGAGGTGTCGTAGATCGACTTACGTGGGTCGAACTCGACGTTGCGGTCGACCATGTTGACCAGTTGCACAGGGGTCGGCTCAGTGCCCTTAGGTCGAAACTCACACGGGATAGCATCAACGGCGTTCTGGTGCCATTCGCCACCATTAAAGAAGTCGTCAAGGACCGCAACGATACCTTCAGCGGCGACGCTGCCGTCACTGCATGGGGCGCTTGTGGATGCCTGGGTGTTGAACTGAAGGTTACCACCATTGCCCCACACGGCCTGCTCATAGGCAGTCGGTGCGCTGTAACGGTCAGTGTTCTCGCGGTGGTCGGCGGATTTGAAAGCGTTCTGTTTACGAGTAGGCATGATTGAGTATCTCCTGAAAGTTTACTTGAAGGGGTTCAACGGGACGCCAACAAGAGCCAGCGCCACCGGAGGCAAGACGGTGTGAGTCAGTAGGTTGCCCGTGAGTCATTCCCACGAGGACCATGAGGACCGGCCATTAGCGGCACGGATAGCAGCACCACGTGCACGGTATTCAGCTTCGCGGGCCTCACGCTTGGCACGGCGACGGGCGACCTCAAGGGCCGTAGGGGTCGCATAGGAAGCAACGCGCTCAGCGTGGGCACGAGACTCAGCTAACTGGCGCTCACGCTCGGCTGCTGAATGGGCCTCACGAGCACGAACTGCTCGGACCACAGCGGGGAACGCATCAGCGATCAGACCAGCGTCAAGGTATTGCTTAACGATGGCCTCACGGGCCGAATCATTCTTACCTGCACCAGCGATCAGCCCAGACAGCATCACGCCTTCAGCGAAGGTACGGGTCACGCTCTGGCCTTGGACTTCAACAGTTTCGGGCGTTACGTTTTGAATGTTCAATTGCATGGTAGGTGTCTCCTAAATTCGAGACATTGATTCATGGCCCTGCCGCATAGAGGCAACGTGACCAGATGGCAAGGAGTAGCCGCACGGACCTCTCAAGGACATGATCAATATCTTCTGGGTTTGGGTTGGTGCGATCACGGGTCTGTAACTTGGCGGGGTGTGATCTTGGTGCCGATGGCGGACGGCGTTACAGTAGATGGATGATGCGTTGAGCTTTCCCTAAAGGGACCTTTAAGCGTGCACGGAGTACCGCGTCGATGTGGAGCGATGGTGACCCGATGATCGACTTAACGAAGGCGCTCAGACCGGGGTGATTGGCTTTGAGGTGGGCCAGTAGGGAATCCAAATGGACCCCGCATGATGACTCGCAATAGAAGCTGTTACGGGCACGTCGATCACGCCAGATGCCACGGAGGGTCAGCAACTTCACGCGGGACGCGGGGGTGACGCACAGGGCATTGAGCTGGTCGAGGAATGAACTGCTCATAGCTGTGCCTCCTTGCATGCACGGCCCCAGCGATCCACACGGGATGCCTGAGCGGCCTTCTTAGCTTTGGCCTGAGCGGCCTTGGCTTCAGCTACGCCGACGTTGATGGTCTCAGTATTTGCACGCAACCAGTCAAGGCCACGGGGTTTGACCCTCCAGCCTTCACGGTTGCCGAAGTCCGATGAGATCGCCACAAAGGCGCCTGATGAGAAACCTTGCTGCTTTGGTCGGATCTGACCAGTACGGCTACCAAAATCGTCACAGACGTGAACGAACATCGTCCCCTTTGCGAGAAATTCAAGAGCAAGTCGAGGCTGTTGAATACCAGCCACACGGCAAGCCTCGGTCCATGTCAGACCCGCGCCGCGAGCCTTCATGTCGAGAGTCGTAGCCTTGGGCATGTTTGCGTCCAGAAGGGCATCTTTATGGCGCAGCTCACGGACGGCACTGTTACGCATGGCGATGAACGCACGAATGACCATCAGGTAAAAGTCGGTTGAAACCCACATGGCGTATGCAATTGCGCCCTCTTCTGTTGCAAGGGTCCCGTTACCGTGGGAGACATGCAAATTTGCATCTTTGATCAGGGCAGCTTGAACAGCATTACGCCACTGACCCGGTTCCCGAACATTCAGAGTCTTGGCGATCTCGTTGAGATTCCACATTCCATCTTCGTTCGGCTTGAAGGTCTGCCCCTCAATCACGATAGGCAGCAGGTCAGTTTGGTTATTGGTGTTGGCCAGCATAGTAGTGGACTCCTTTTGAATGCTCCCTGAGTTCGCTCCCACAGGCCGACCGTCAAGGCCCCACTACGGGCATCGACCATGGCTCAAGAAGCATTCAGAAAGACTTGACGTTGATAAAAGCCCAGCGACGGGCGTAGAGGAATTCAGAACGACCGATTAGCTTAGCGGTCTGTCCCTGTTCTTGTGAGGGTTTTTAATCTGGTCATACTGGAGTACCAACGAGCCGCTACGGTCACACTTCTACAACCACGACATCGAAGGTAGACCCAAGATCTTAATGATCGACCTTAAGGTAACTCTAAGAGCATTCTCTTTAAGGTTTTATTATTTATAGAACTAAACCAATAAAACTTAATCTTAGAGTCATCTTGTAGAGATCTTTAAGTTAAAAGGCCCCTTTATACTGTGCGATCAGAGATAGGAGGCCCAAACCTATCAAGGGTCTATTCACACGAAGCGCGCAGACAGAATCGCTACAGCGGACCTGATGCTGGTCCCGCAGATCCCGTTAGGGCTGCGCTTGGTGGTCATGACGTCTTGGATATTGGGCTACCTGAAAGAGGTAGCGGTGGTCACTGGACGTACACGCCTTGCCCGCAGAGGGCCACCTTGAGGTGACCTTGCGGCATCTTGAAAGGAAAGCAACGCTGATTTAGCCTGTCCCTCTTTGGGTGAGGGTTTTTAAATCTTCGTCGAACGTGCTGCCAACTTGTTAGTTAAGCCACACGCTACAACTGGCTACGCTGTCTCCGACCACTCCGCCCTGTAAGACGCAGTTCGCTGATCGACGGACTCACCTGCTGCTTCACCCAGCTCCAAATCGCTTCGGACCGTGGTACCGATAAGGAATAGCGCTCAGAGCACAAACTAAATCTAAGCCATCCCGCTATACCGTTTGTAAACTTTTAGCGGACACTGAATTTTTTTGCTCAGCCACTCGAATAGCTCGTTACCTCCAGAAAGCATACCTTCCTCGAACTCATCAAAGCCGAAGAGCTTCGCCGCTTCCGAATCTGACTTAAGTGCCATGCGCACTACGTGATATTGCGCCACCGCCGCGCTTGCATCTTCTTCACCATAGAACACGCAAAAAATAAGCTCCAGCGCATTAAGCTCGAATGGACAGCCTCGACTTTGACTGGCTGCATCATAAAAACCACTTATATAGCCCATCAGCCAAAGATCAATAATCGGTTTTCCGTCGTTGGTCCAGTGAACTAATGGAGGATTTCCTCTATCTTCACCACCGCAGAGTAACTGGTACTGCGCCTTGAGCGCCGAGCACACATCAGCTACAAGGTCTGTCACCGCTGGACTACTCACAGGGTAAACCTTCGGCGCTGGCTCGCTCCGCCTCTTAAAAAAACTCATTAGGCCCATTTGCAATGGATTCCTTTCAACCTGTAATGGCTGAAGGCTACCACATACCCAGCGAATCTCCTGAAGCCCGCACACCATAAGCACCATTGAGGCGCTCGCATTGCCTCCGTACAGATCGAACGCCAGCGACCCTCGAATCAGCCTTCTGATAATGCCTCAATCAGAGCTTCGGCCATTCGTTTTACCTCAACCGCACTCCCAGCCCCGTACAGGTCATAACTGATCGACCCCGAGGCGTGCCCCAAGATGGACTCAGCGGTCCCCACAGGCACCTCAGCGGCCTTCAGGGCACCGGCCAGAGAGTGACGCAACGAGTGGAAGGTCTGGGTCCGATCAGCTTTCAAGCTCAAGACATCCCGTAGCGCCCCATTAAGCACGTTCGAGAACTGACCAGCTCCCAAGGTGAACAGCCGAGAGTCGGCCTTCCTGACAAACTCAAGGAACGCCTGAAGATCAAAACCATAAGCGCCATCAGTCAGAGGCACAACACGGAGAGCATTCTTGGTCTTGACCGTCTTGCCATCGTTCCTATTAATGTCGATGACCCACACGCCGCTGACCTGTTTAACGTCAGCCTTGGTCAACTGCCTAAGCTCCTCAATACGGGTCCCAGTGATCACCCCAAGGGACAACGCCCAGCGCTGCCATGCGTCCACAGGAAGGGACTTAGCGTGAGCCATTAGGGCCTTTACCTGATCCTGAGAGAACGCCTCACGGGAACTGTCAGCGCCTTTCGTTGGCTTCAGACCCTTATCAAAACTCTTGTCGAGGTAGCCGTTATTCACAGCCCAATCCATGACCGTCGATAGCCGGGTCAGCAGCTTCTTAACCGTCGAAGGCTTACGGTCCTCAAGGAGCTTGTTCCGAAGGTTCTTCATGTCCTCCCGTGTGTGGGTCTTCATGTCCAAGTCGCCAAGGATCGTGCCGATAGCCTCACACGATGACTTCACGTCCCGCATGGTGCTGACCTGAATGCTGTCTTTGCGTTCCGCCATGTAGAGCGCGGAGAGGTCCTTGAATGTCAGACCTGAAAGAGCACTTACAGATAAGGGCAGGGAGAGGGCCACAGACGTGCCACAAGATTCGCCATTGAGGTCCTTCACGATCTCGACCAGTTTCCCCGACCGGCCCCGCATACGCTCCTGCGAAGCCTCAAGGATCTCAAGGGCCTTACTCACTGCCCGTTGCTGATTGATGCTCAGGGGCAACTTTGCGGATGCCTTACGCAACGCCAAGTGATGCTCATCGTTGATCATCTCGTAAGCGACCAGTGAGCTGTCACCGTGTGCCATCGTCAGGTTGTACTCAGCGAACTCAATCAAACGCTCACGGAGTTCGTCCCATGACGCCTCAGGGTTGTCCAAGTGGTAAGCCTTGAGAGTCGAAAGAATGTCGTCGGAGATGGTCATTGCGGTGGCCTTGTCGGTAGTCCTAAGTGACAGCGTGAAGAAGCCCTTAACGGTTCCTTGAGGGCGAAGGCGAAGGTAATAGCGACCAGACCGGCGATAGTGGTACGGCTTGGCGAGCGCAGTTTGTAACAGGTTTGTCCCACTTGGGGAGTGGTGGTTGACGGTCATCGGCTGAAACCCCTGTATCCATTGGGTTTAGCCTCACAGGGTCGAGTTCTACAGCAACTACAAGGTCAGCCGTGACCTGATCGAGTTGCGCAACCTGGCGCAAGTGGCCGAGTTGATGATCCGCAGTGCCATGACCCGCAAGGAGTCGCGCGGCCTGCACTACACCCTCGACTACCCGCACATGCTGCCCGAAGCGCTGGACACTATTCTGGTGCCAGCCACCTACGCCGACTGAACTTCAGTCGCACGCGCAGGCGCCGGTGCTGATCCGGTGCCAGCGCGGCGGCCGGAATGCACACCGCACGCACCCGCCGCTCACCCGGCAAGCGAAAGCGCACCACTACCACCAGGGGTAGCGCCAGGCTGTCACGGCGCAGTTGCACGGCCTGCCAGCCTTTGTCACGGCTCCACAACTGCCAGCCATCAACATCATGACGCAACCGGGTAATGGCACTGCCATGGGTCAGGCGGATATGCCTTGGCAACACCCAGGCCCCGTGAGCTAGACACAGCAATGCGCCGAGCAGATGTGCCCAGGCAGGGATTGAAAGAAGGCAAATAGATATCAGCGCCAGCGACTGGGCTGCAAGATACGCCGCCAGCAATTGCCCCGAGGCATGCCAGCGGCATTCAAAATAATTACTTGGGCTGGACACGGTCCAGAATCATCCGGACCATGCGCTGCAGCTCAGGGTCCTCGGACTCGCTGCGCTCCATAAACCAGCCAAACATGTCCTGGTCTTCGCACTCCAGCAGCTTGCGATAGCATTCGCGGTCTACGTCATTAAGGGTGGCGTACACCTCCTTGACGAAAGGCACCAGCAACACGTCAAGTTCAAGCATGCCGCGGCGGCTGTGCCAGTAGAGACGATTGAGTTCAACATCTTCGACCATGGAGCGCTCCTCAAATAGAACGCAAGTATACAGGCCGATCCGTCATAGAACAGTCGGCTTTGGTCGGCCCCGTCCATCCTTTGCGAACTACCCATTTGCAGGGCGCACCTCTATGATGTGTTCCAGACTTATTCAACTGCGATGACCCATGGCCGACTCTGCTTTTTTTTGCACCCTGAACCACGAAGGCATCCTTGCTGTGATCGGCAACGACGCCAGCAAGTTTCTGCAAGGGCAGCTGACCTGCAACCTCAACTATTTGAGTGAAACCCGCTCAAGCCTTGGCGCCCGCTGCACGCAAAAAGGCCGTATGCAGTCGAGCTTTCGCATCGTACTGCAAGACAACGGCTGCCTGCTGGCAATGGCGCGCGAACTGGTTGAACCGCAGTTGGCGGACCTGAAAAAGTACGCGGTGTTCTCCAAGTCCAAACTGACCGATGACAGTGCCAACTGGATACGCTTTGGCCTGGTAAATGCCGACTCGGTGCTGCAAAGCCTGGGCCTGGACCTGCCAGCTGAAACTGACAGCGTCGCCCGCGCCAGCGACCTGATCGCCATTCGCGCTTCTGAAGGCCGCGCGGAACTCTGGGCCCCTGTCGAACAGACTGAAAGCCTCGTTCAGCACCTCAAGGCACAGCTGCCCGAGGCCGACCTCAACCAATGGCTGCTGGGCCAGGTTCGCGCCGGTATTGGCCAGGTCATGGCCCAAACCCGTGAGTTGTTCATTCCGCAAATGATCAACCTGCAGGCCGTAGGCGGTGTCAGCTTCAAAAAAGGCTGCTACACCGGCCAGGAAATCGTTGCGCGCATGCAATACCTGGGCAAACTCAAACGCCACCTCTACCGCCTGTCCCTTGAGGCGGGGCATGCTGCGCCCGCCCCCGGCACGCCGCTGTTTACCCCGTCCCACGCCAGTTCCGTGGGCGAAGTGGTACTGGCCGCTAACGCCGAAAACGGTGTTGAGCTGCTAGCCGTGCTGACCAGCGATGCTGCGCAAGCCGGAGATATTCACTTGGGTGACCTGCAAGGCCCTGGCCTTTCACTGCTTGAGCTGCCGTATCAACTGGACCGCGATCGCGAAATCCAGCGTTGATTGCCACACATTGAAATGCAGTACCTAGAGAAATGAGCATGCTGGCGCACAGAGTCCAAATGGACTTGCTTAAGGCCATTGATAGAGATGACCTGGTTCTACCCACACTACCGGAAGTAGCGTTAAACATTCGCAAGGCCGCGGAAAACCCTGAAATCAGCGTCAGTAACTTGAGCAAGGTCATAGGTCGTGACACCGCGCTGTCAGCCCGACTGATCAAAGTGGTCAACAGCCCGATGTTGCGTGCCACCCGTGAGGTGACTGACCTGCACACGGCCATCACCCGCCTGGGTGTTAACTACAGCAGCAATCTGGCGATCGGGCTGGTGATGGAGCAGATTTTCCATGCCCGCTCCGAGGTGGTCGAGCAGAAAATGCGCGATGTATGGCGCCAGAGCCTGGAAGTGGCCGGCATCTGCTACACCCTGTGCCGCCGTCATACCTTGCTCAAGCCTGACCAGGCGGCACTGGGCGGCCTGGTGCACCAGATCGGCGTCTTGCCCATCCTGACCTACGCCGAAGAGCACAACGAACTGCTTTCCGATCCGGTTTCGCTCAACCACGTCATCGACAGCATTCACCCGTTGATTGGTGACAAACTGCTGGCAGGCTGGGAGTTTCCGGAAATGCTGCTAAAGATTCCCGGGCAGTATCAGGATTTTTCCCGACAAACCAAAGCCATCGACTACATCGATCTGGTGCAAATCGCTACCGTGTTTATGGGGCAAGACATGGAAGCACTGGTCGCCCTGCCCGCGCTCAAGAAGTTGAAGGTGCAAGCTGATGACCTGAAGTTTCAGGAGCAACTGCACGAAGCGCGCTGGATGCTTATCTGAACCTCTGAATCTGTGGGAGCGGGCTTGCTCGCGATGCAGACGACGCGGTCTGTCAGTTACACCGAATCGATTCAATCGCGGGCAAGCCCGCTCCCACAGGGGATTTGACGCCGGGTCGACTGGCCAGGGTATTTATCCATCCATGTCACAAGGCTAGCGCCCATTGGCCGGCACAAAACTCACCCGCACTTTCAACCCGCCCTGCACGCCATCATGCAAACTGATATGGGCAAGGTGGGCGCGACAGATTTCACCCACAATCGCCAGCCCCAGCCCCGACCCGGCCACCTGCTGATTACGTCGATAGAAGCGTTCAAATACCCGTTCGCGATCTTCATGGGGAATGCCCGGACCATCATCTTCGACTTCCAGCACGGCAGGCGCTGTCACGCGCAAAATCACATTGCCACCCACCGGTGTGTGAGCCATGGCGTTGTCCACCAGATTGCTCAGCAGTTCATGCAGCAACGTAGGCTCACCGTATAGCCAGACCGGCTGGTCGGCCTCAAGCGCCAGGGCAAACCCGCGGGCATGGGCCAGTGGCGCCATGGCCATGCCCAGCTCACGGGCCAACTGACTCAGGTCGAGCAACTGCGCACCGCCTTCGGCAATAGCCCGGGCGCCGTTTTCGATGCGCGCCAGCGACAGCAACTGATTGGCCAAATGGGTCAACCGGTCCGTACCCTGGGCCGCTTGCTCAAGGGTATGGCGCAAGGTCTGCGGTTCCTTTGCACGCAAGCCCAATTCAAGCTGGGCCTTGAGGACTGCCAGAGGTGTGCGCAACTCATGGGCAGCGTCAGCAATAAACTGCGCCTGACGAGCGAACTGCCCACGCAAACGCTCGGTAAAATGATTGAGTGCCTGCACCAATGGCCGTAGTTCTCGCTGCACCGACACCAGCGGCAAGGGTCGCAGATCATCCATCTCGCGCTCCTCCACGGCGCTGCGCAAACGCTCCAGCGGGCGCAGTGCGGCGCTTACGGCAAACCACACCACCAGTAATGCCCCCAACCCCAGCATGCCCAGGCGCAGCAAGGTGTCCGCCATCAAGCTACGGGCCATGGCCACCCGAGCTTCGTCGGTCTCGGCCACACGAATTTCCGCCATGCCGTTCATGCTGGGTTCGCTCACAGCCTTGAGCAAACTCACAACGCGCACGTTCTGGCCGAGATAAGTGCCATCATAAAAACGCGCCAACGCCGGATAATCATCGGTCCGCGGCGTGCCAGCTGGCGGCGCGGGCAGATTTTCATAACCGGAAATCAGCTTCTGATGAATATCATTGACCTGGTAGTAGATTCGCCCGGCGCTGTCGTAGGCAAAGGTATCAAGGGCAACGTAGGGCACATCCGCACTCAGGCTGCCATCACGCTGCGAGAGCCCGGCGGCAATGGTTCGTGCCGATGCCAGCAGGGTTCGGTCATACGCCGTATCGGCGGCCTCGCGACCGTTGAAGTAAGCGCTCAAGCTGCTCGCCAGCATCAACACAACCAGCAACAGCGTAAGGTGCCACAACAGGCTCCAGCGCAAGCTGTCGAGCTTAAACATCGCGGCCTTCCAGCAAATACCCCAGGCCCCTGAACGTCACGATCGCCACTGCCTGGCCGTCGAGTTTTTTACGCAGTCGGTGAATGTAAATCTCGATGGCGTCCGGGCTTGCCTCCTCATCCAGGCCAAACACCTGAGCGGCCAGTTGCTCCTTGCTCATGACCCTGCCAGGGCGCGCTATCAGCGCTTCCAGTACCGCCTGCTCGCGGGAGGTCAGCACCAGCAGCTCATCACCAAGGGTGAAGCGCCGGGTTCCGAGGTCGTACACCAGGGCGCCGCATTGCTGCAGCCGCTCACCACCCAGCACACTGCGACGCAGCAGCGCCTTGACCCGGGCTTCCAGCTCCGTCAGCTCAAATGGCTTGGCCAGGTAATCATCGGCCCCCAGGTTAAGCCCGTGAACCCGGTCCTTGACGTCACTGCGCGCAGTCAACATCAACACCGGCAAGGTTTTGCCACGAGCCCGTAAACGCGCCAGGACTTCAAAGCCATCCATGCGCGGCAAGCCTACATCCAGAATCGCCACGGCATATTCTTCACTGCTCAAGGCCAGGTCGGCGGCCACGCCATCATGCAGAACATCCACGGTCAGGCCCATGCCTTTCAGGGCTTGGGCAACACTCTCGGCCAGCTGTAGCTGATCTTCGACCAAAAGCACACGCATCGGTTTCACCTCGATTTTTTGTCCAGGCCGCAGCCTTTTGTGCGCGGAGTGTACAGACGGCAGGAGTGCTGTGAAGCGCAAAAACAGTGAATCTGTTTTGAAAGGTTAGCGAAAGGTTGGCCGGCTAGCATCACGAGACTGACAGTAATCCCTGTCGCCGTCATGCACTGCATAACGGCCCGAAAAACGCCTTGAAGCGTTTTCGCCAATAAGAACAATAATGGAGCACCTGCATGCTGACTTATCAGCCCGAAGCCCTTCATCCCTGTATTCCCCCCCTACCCGCGCTCTGTCGCGATGATTTCGCACACCCCAAAACTGCCCTATAAAAATAAAAGCTCCTGAGGAGACGATATGAAATTCCCCCTGCGCACTCTGGCTATTGCGGCCGGCTGCATGCTCTTCACTGGCCAACTGCTGGCTGAACCCAAACGCCCCGAATGCATTGCCCCGGCGTCCCCTGGCGGTGGCTTTGACCTGACCTGCAAACTGGCGCAAAGCGCACTGGTCAACGAGAAGCTGCTGAGCAAACCCATGCGTGTGACCTACATGCCGGGTGGCGTGGGGGCTGTTGCCTACAACGCCGTGGTCGCCCAGCGCCCGGCCGATGCTGGCACCCTGGTAGCCTGGTCCAGTGGCTCATTGCTTAACCTGGCCCAGGGCAAGTTCGGCCGCTTCGATGAAAGCGCCGTACGCTGGCTGGCAGCGGTCGGCACCAGCTACGGGGCCATTGCGGTGAAGAAGGACTCGCCCTACAAAAATCTCGATGATCTGGTTCAGGCCCTGAAAAAAGACCCGAGCAAAGTGGTCATTGGCTCAGGCGGCACCGTGGGCAGCCAGGACTGGATGCAGACCGCCCTGATCGCCAAGGCCGCCGGGATCAACCCCCGTGACCTGCGTTATGTGGCCCTGGAGGGTGGCGGTGAAATCGCTACCGCGCTGCTGGGCGGCCATATTCAGGTAGGCAGTACGGATATTTCCGACTCCATGCCCCATATCCAGAGCGGTGATATGCGCCTGCTCGCCGTATTCGCCAACGAGCGCCTCGATGAGCCGGAGATGAAGGACATCCCGACGGCCAAGGAACAGGGCTACGACATTGTCTGGCCTGTCGTACGCGGCTTCTACCTGGGGCCAAAAGTCAGCGATGCAGAGTACGCCTGGTGGAAAGAGGCTTTTGACAAGCTGCTGGCGTCCGAAGACTTCGCCACATTGCGTGATCAGCGCGAACTGTTCCCCTTCGCCATGACCGGCCCGGAGCTGGACACCTATGTGAAAAAGCAGGTGGCTGACTACAAAGTACTGGCCCAGGAATTCGGCCTGATCCAGTAACCGCCGCCGACCACTGGCTGTGCCCCTGCACCCAGGGGCACAGCCCAGGAGTAAACCATGCTTGCACAACGCGTATTTGCTTCGGCCCTGCTGCTTGTCTGCGCCGGTTTGGCGGCGATGGCCTGGCCTTATCAGGCAGCCTTTTCCTACGAACCCGTTGGTCCTCGCGCTTTCCCTTTGCTGATGCTGGCATTAATGGGACTGGGGCTGACCTACATGATCTTTCGCCCCTCCCCCGTGGTGCACAGCGAAGATGACCCCAAACTGGATCGTGAAACCCTGACCAAGATCGGTCTGTGTATCGTGCTGTTGCTGATCTTCGCCGGCACCTTCGAACCTCTCGGTTTTATCCTCAGCAGCATCCTGGTCGGCATCCCGCTGGCGCGTCTGTATGGCGGTCGCTGGCTGCCCAGCAGCGTGATCATCAGCTTGGTGAGCGTTGGCCTTTATTTACTCTTTGATAAAGCCATGGACGTTCCGCTGCCGCTTGGCCTGCTCGACGTTCTGGAGGACTGATATGGATACTTTCGGCTATTTGGGCCAGGGCTTCGGCGTCGCGCTCAGCCCGTACAATCTGGTCACAGCCCTGTGCGGCACCTTGATCGGCACCGTGGTCGGCCTGCTGCCGGGGCTTGGCCCAATCAACGGGGTCGCCCTGCTGATCCCCATCGCATTTGCCTTGGGCCTGCCACCGGAATCGGCGCTGATCCTGCTGGCGGCGGTGTATCTGGGCTGTGAATACGGCGGGCGTATCAGCTCGATCCTGCTGAACATCCCTGGCGAAGCTTCGACCGTGATGACCACCCTCGACGGCTACCCGATGGCGCGTAAAGGCCTGGCTGGCGTGGCGTTGTCGCTGTCGGCCTGGAGCTCATTTATTGGCGCCTTTATCGCCACCTGCGGCATGGTGCTGTTTGCTCCGCTACTGGCCAAGTGGGCGATAGCCTTCGGCCCGGCGGAGTATTTCGTGCTCATGGTGTTTGCCATTGTCTGCCTCGGCGGCATGGCCGGGGACCGTCCGCTCAAAACCTTTATCGCTGCGCTTATCGGCCTGTTTCTGGCCTGCGTGGGGATTGATGCCAACAGTGGCGTATACCGCTTCACCGGCGACAACATCCACCTGACTGACGGCATTCAATTTGTCGTGCTGGTACTGGGGTTGTTCTCCATCAGCGAAATCCTGTTGCTGCTGGAAAAAACCCATCGCGGCCAGGAAGCGGTTAAGGCCACCGGGCGCATGATGTTCAATTTCAAGGAAGCGTCTGCGGTATTCGCGGTGAATATCCGTTGCGGGCTGCTCGGTTTTATCATGGGCGTCCTGCCGGGTGCAGGTGCCACACTGGCCAGCGCCGTGTCCTATATGACGGAAAAACGCCTGGCGGGTACTTCCGGCAAATTCGGCGAGGGTGACATGCGCGGTCTGGCGGCCCCCGAAACCGCAATCGGTGCTTCCGCTTGTGGGGCGCTGGTACCCATGCTGACCCTGGGCGTGCCGGGTTCGGGCACCACGGCAGTGATGATCGGCGCCCTCTCGCTGTACAACATCACCCCCGGCCCGCTGTTGTTTCAGCAGCAGCCGGATATCGTCTGGGGTCTGATCGCGTCATTGTTTATCGCCAACGTCATGCTGGTGATCCTCAACATCCCGATGATCCGTATCTTCACCCGGATTCTGTCGGTGCCTAACTGGGCGCTGGTGCCCGCAATCGCCATCATCACGGCCATTGGTGTATACGCCGTGCACGCGACCACCTTCGATCTGTTCCTGATGATCGGTATCGGCATCTTCGGCTATATCCTGCGCAAGCTCGACTTCCCGCTGTCTCCGGTACTGCTGGGGTTCATTCTGGGCGGGCTGATGGAGCAGAACCTGCGTCGCGCACTGTCGATATCCAACGGTGCGCTGGATATCTTGTGGGCGAGCCCGATCACCCTGGGTGTCTGGGTACTGACGACAATCATGTTGTTGCTGCCTGTAATACGTATCTGGCGCAAACGCAGCGCCCAACGTCGCGCTCTGGCCAATGCCTGATTCAGGACTCAAGCACTGGTGGGGCACGCCGCTGATCGGCCTGGCTGGCGGCTACCTCGCCAGCCAGATCGGCTGGCCGTTACCGTGGATGGTCGGCTCTCTGCTGGCGATCATCCTGGTGCGTTGCCTGACACCCTGGCAACTGGCCGAGATTCCCGGCGGGCGTAAATGCGGGCAGTGGATTGTGGGCATCGGTATCGGCCTGCATTTCACACCTGTGGTGATGGAGCAGGTGCTGGCGCATTTCTGGCTGATCCTGGCGGGCGCCCTGCTCACCAGTGTGTCGAGTGTGATCGGTGTATGGCTGATGCGCCGCAGCGGTGAGGATCGCGCCACTGCGTTCTTCTCCAGCATGCCCGGCGGTTCGGGGGAGATGGTCAACCTCGGCGCACGCAATGGCGCCGTATTGAGCCGCGTCGCTGCTGGGCAGAGCCTGCGCGTACTGACCGTTGTGCTGTGCGTTCCGGCAGCCTTCAAGTACCTGCTGGGCGAAGGTGCTCCTGCTGTACACCCTGCCTCGATTAACTTCTATTGGCTGGCGTTATTGTTTCCGGCAGGTGCCTTGCTGGCCTGGATCTGGCAACGCTTGCGCCAGCCAAACCCGTGGCTGTTCGGGCCGCTGCTGGTCAGTGCCAGCGTGAGTATTTCATGGGATTTGCATATAGGCCTGCCAGACGGCAGCAGTCAGATGGGGCAGTGGCTGATTGGCAGCGGGCTGGGCTGTCATTTCAATCGGGCATTCTTTCGGCGGGCGCCGTCTTTTATCGGCAAAACCCTGCTGGGCACAGCCCTGACCATGTTGATAGCCAGCCTGTGTGCACTGGGCTTGAGCGCCCTCACCCAACTCGATCTACGCTCCATGACCCTGGGGATGATGCCGGGCGGCATTGCAGAAATGAGCCTCACCGCAGAAACATTGCAACTGTCAGTGCCCTTGGTTACCGCGTTGCAGGTGATGCGCCTGATCTTCGTGCTGTTTTTGGCTGAACCCCTGTTCCGCTATTGGGCTCGCCAGGATGAAGCCAACCCTTCCTGACAACAAGTGCTGGCACACCGGCTATTGCGCTGAGTGTGCCTTGTACCGCTGAGTCATGACTTAAACCGGTGGCAGTTTCCAGTCGATCGCAGCCAGGCCGTTTTGCTCAAGGAACTTGTTGGTTCGGCTGAAGTGGCCGTTGCCTATAAAGCCCCGATACGCCGATAGCGGCGATGGGTGCACCGACGTCAGCACCAGGTGTTTGGTCGCATCGATCAGTTTTTGCTTGCTCTGGGCATGGGCGCCCCACAGCAGGAACACCAGCTTGGGTTGCTGCTCGCTGACCACCTGGATAATCCGGTCAGTAAAATGCTCCCAGCCCTTCTTGGCATGGGAGGCGGCATTGGCGCGCTCCACCGTCATCGTGGTATTGAGCAGCAAAACGCCCTGCTCTGCCCAATGTTGCAAGCAGCCGTGAGGGGCGATATCAATATTCAGGTCACGCTTGAGCTCTTTATAGATATTGACCAGCGACGGCGGTGTCGGGATACCGGGCTGTACTGAAAAACACAAACCATGGGCCTGACCGGGGCCGTGATAAGGGTCCTGACCAAGAATGACCACCTTGATCTTGTCCAGCGGCGTCAGGTTAAGGGCATTGAAAATAAGCGGACCCGGTGGGTAAATCTCTTTTCCGGCCGCATGTTCCTGGCGCAGGAACTCGCGCAGCTCGGCCATGTAAGGTTTATCGAACTCCTCACGTAATGCCTGTTTCCAGACAGGTTCAAGTTTTATACGGTCATCCGGGGTCATGGGTAAGTCCTGAGAAACAATGGGGCGGACACTAGAAAACCCCGTCCCTGTTGTCAACATCCCCATCCGTCGCGTCCGGCGCCATGCAAGCGGGTCAGGTGCTTGTGCCGGGGTCATTGCCGGTTCGACCGTGAACGCTGATCTTGCTGAACCTTTAATACTGAATGAGGGGTGCCTGAACCTCTTGCACAAGCACAGGGCTATTAATCCCTTGCTGATTCAGCTGTTCGCGCTGAATAAGCGGCGCCTGAACCTCTCGCACAAGCACAGGACTATTGATCCCTTGCTGATTCAGCTGTTCGCGCTGAATAAGCGGCGCCTGAACCTCTCGCACAAGCACAGGACTATTGACCCCTTGCTGATTCAGCTGTTCGCGCTGAATAAGCGGCGCCTGAACCTCTCGCACAAGCACAGGGCTATTGATCCTTTGCTGATTCAGCTTTTCGCGCCGAATAAGCGGCGCCTTAACTTTTTGCCTGACCACAGGGCTATTTACGCCCTGATTTAACAGTGGGGCGGAACGCACGTCGGCTCGCTGATGGTGCCTGGGATACACAGGATAATTTATACAGGCAGACAGGGATGCACTTATTAAAACAACAGCCATAACTCGAATATACATACAAACCTCTCAAACCAAAGACAGTGCTCCCGCCCCATCGAAAGATATAAAAAACCGCGCACACTTCATTCAATATCTAAGAAACCAACCAAACACTCTCGAATTTACACCCCACAGCCATGCAGAGTAGTCAGCCAGACTCCCTGCCTGGCCGCATCAGCTGGATAAGGCATTACCGGACACGCAAATCAATTCCGTACCGAAAACGAACACCCATTGGTGTCAGATGAGTTGCATTCATAAAAAGCCAGCCCAAACCCGCTGGTATACATCTTCCAGTTTCTAGCCTCCACCAGAGTCATGGCGTCACCGGAAGCATCCGGATTATTATAATGCAAGTTCAGAAGTGACCTGTCCGCCGCCCTGTACTCGCAGTACCCGATCCGCCCCGTAGACCCTGCCTCGTTATTGGCTGGATAAAAAACAGCGGCTTCGAATGTTTTCAACGGTGACGCTGTCGGGGCGCTTGCCACAGCGATCCATTCAGCTGCGGAAGCATTGGCTGGCGCCGTATAGATACCATTTCTGAGCGTCACGGTTTCAGCACGCGGACAACTTTCAACCACACTGGCTAAAGAAACCGAAGAATAAAACAACATCGCACACAACAAGTACACGTATTTCATATACGCCCCCAATCAAATACTGAAAATTGTTCACGACAAGCAACTTGCCGCCCCCCCCAATCCTAAACGGACATTATTATTTAACAACAGGTTATTATGTAGGGAATTTCCTGAGGATACGTGCGATCTTCTTTATCCTCAGCACCTAATCAAAAAGACCCAACCTCCACACTGATTATAAATAACGATCGTTTTCCTACCCTTGTAAGGATTATTATCAAGCCATCAACTATTTCCATGGACATGCTGAAATGACCACCCCTGACCTGTGCCCAGCATGCGGCGCTCGAAACGACTGCTCCATGGCCAGCCCGGATATCGCGGCTCAATCCTGCTGGTGCCATACCGTCAATATTGATCCCAAGGTCATACAGGCATTACCACTTGAGCTACGTGATCTCGCCTGCCTGTGCCCTCGTTGCGCGAACGTTGCAAGTCAATTGCCGCCTGCACGGGCGCAGAGCCTCACGTAAGATACGCGCATGAATTCCTTGTGATTGATCGCTATGCGTTTAGACCGTTTTCTGAGCAACCGCCCCCAGTTCAACCGCCAGCAAGTACGCTTGCTCCTGATAGAGAAGCGCATCCAGGTTGATGGGCAGGTTATCTGCGATCCACGTCACGAAATCCGGGCATTCAGCCAGGTTGAGTTCGACGGGCAAATCTTGCAGGCAGGCAAACCGGCGCGTTACTTCATGCTGCACAAGCCACCCGGATGTGTAAGCGCCACCCAGGATGCGGAACATCCTACGGTGATCGACTTGCTGGATGAGCCGGACAAACACGACCTGCATATCGCAGGTCGGCTGGACTTCAACACCAGCGGGTTGATGCTGATTACCAATGACGGCCAATGGTCGCGTCATGTCACTCAGCCCGAGACCAAGATGCCCAAGGTGTATTACGTCGAGACCGAGCAGGAAATTACCAACGCGTATATCAGCAAATTTCGTGAGGGCGTCTATTTCGCTTTTGAAGACCTGACCACGCAGCCCGCCGGGCTGGAACTGCTTGGCCCTTGCAGTGCGCGCCTGAGCATCGTTGAGGGCCGTTATCATCAGGTCAAACGCATGTTTGGCTTCTTCAACAACAAGGTCGTGCGCCTGCACCGCGAAAGCATCGGCCCCTTGGTGCTCGACAGCCTGCTGGCCCCCGGCGAGTACCGGGCGCTGAGCGAGCAGGAAGTTGTGCAATTCCAACCCACTCCAGCAAATTAGCCGGCAACGAGGCCCACCCCTTTCTGTAACAATCACAGAGCACCATCAGTCAGACCGACGCTCGATTCACTGGAGTCTGACGCCATGATGAAGCCCGAAATTGCCGTGCTCGACATTCAAGGCCAATACCGTATCCATACCGAGCTTTATCGTTGCGATACGGCGCTAAACACCATCATCCTGGTGAATGGTTCGATGGCCACCACTGCGTCCTTTGGCCAGACCCTGAAAAACCTCCACCCGCATTTAAACGTTGTTCTCTATGACCAGCCCTACGCGGGCAACTCCAGACCTCATAACCCTCATCAGAAGATGCTGACGAGGGAAATAGAAGCTCAAATTTTGCTGGAGCTGATAGAGCATTTTGACGCGAACTACCTGCTGTCATTTTCATGGGGCGGGACAGCGGCACTTACCGCCCTGGCGTGTGTGCCGCGACGCATCGAAAAGGCCGTGATCAGTTCGTTTTCGCCGCTGATCAACGACGCCATGCGCGATTACCTGGAGCGTGGCCGTCATTGCCTGGCAGCTTGCAACCGCACTCAGGTGGGCAATCTGGTCAACGACACACTGGGCAAGCATTTGCCGCCATTGTTCAAGCGTTTCAACTTCAGGCACGTCAGCAGCCTGGCCGAGCATGAATACGCGCAAATGCACTTTCATATAGACCAGGTCCTGAACAACGATCAGCAAGGCTTTCTCAGTGCCACGCAGGGTATCGATATACCGGTGCTGTTTATCAATGGCCAATGGGACGAATACACCGTGGCCAGCGACGCCCGGCACTTTGCCCAGCCGATTGCCAACAGCCGGTTCATCAGCCTGGAAAACACCGGGCATTTTCTCGATATGGAAAACAGGAGCGCCAGCCACAGCAGTAAAAACGCCCTGCTCGAGTTTTTAAAGCCAACCCGACCTCACCCACCCTCACTGTCGTTGTGAGGGTGCTCGAGGCAATCAGCAGAACGAAAAAGCTGCTAAAACAACACATTTCAAGAATAAAACTTCTCATCGCTGCCATCTTCTGGTACAAAGTCAGCCGCTCTGAGCGGGTGTCGTATAATGGTATTACTCCAGCTTCCCAAGCTGATCACGCGGGTTCGATTCCCGCCACCCGCTCCACTTCTTCCTGGCTTTCAATCTACTTGAAAGCTTCGCTACACAGCAAAATCCTGCAACTGCATTGCCATCCAAGCCCTACCCCACCCTTTTTCATCCCCGATGACATTGTCCACACTGCATCCCCCCTGCCCGTTATTTCAAACGATCGCTTGCAACAATCCGGGCAGCGCATGCATCAGCGCACTGATGGCAAAGCCGATAAACATCACCCCGCACAGCCGGGTAATCAGTAACTCATGGCGCTGATAGAGCGCCCTGACATGGCCGGCGCCAACAACCCCCACCAGAATCGCGTAGGCCAGCGCCCCACCCACAAAGCTCAACGCGATCAACCATGGCAACATGGCCCAGGTCAGTAACTCTGCGCGGCTGGACAACAGCGCAGTGAACGTCGCCACTGCCACCGGATACGCTTTGGGGTTGGTCAATCCGAAAAAAATCCCGTGGGCAAACGGCTGTCGCGCCGGGCCTTGTTGAGCACTGCTGCTGCCCTGGGCGCGAACGGCACGCAGGCCCAGCCAGAAAAGGTACAAACCGCTGATCAAGCCCAGCACGTTGAAGGCAGTGCTGCCAAATTCACGTGCGCCGACGATGGCAATCAACGCCGTGCTGCACCAGATCACATCGCCGAGCAAATGCCCGCACAGAAAACCGGCGCCGGCACGTCGCCCACGGGCAGCGCCAATGCCGAAAACAGCCAGCACGCCCGGGCCCGGCGTGATCCCATAGATAAAGCCTGAGGCCAGAACGGCCAATAACAACGAAGGTGTCATGCAAAACGCTCCAGATAATCATGCCTCACGTTCGTCCGCTGCCGTGAAGTGGCTCGATTTTGCACGTTATCAACGCTTAAGTAACCGCGTGCAGGGCGAAATTCAGTGGCGCCGCCCCAAAATATTCACCACCAGCCGGTCAACCCAGCCCCAGATGCGCTGCTTCACCCGTCGCCAGAGGGGGCGTGATTGCCAGTCTTGCAGGCTGACGGGCTGACTTTGGGCGAAGTCGGCGATAAAGCTGGCCGCCACCGCCTGGGTAAGCGCCGGATCCAGCGCCTCAAGGTTGGCTTCAAGGTTGAAACGCAGGTTCCAGTGGTCGAAATTGCATGAGCCAACGCTGACCCAATCGTCGATCAGGACCATTTTCAAATGCAGAAAACAGGGCTGATATTCCAGTATCTGCACTCCGGACTTGAGCAGCCGCGGGTAATAACGGTGCCCGGCGTAGCGCACCGA
>NZ_WIWL01000196.1:0-33822 GCF_009600105.1 Pseudomonas sp. FSL R10-0056 | reverse complement strand
TCGCTGGTTGCTCATGGCACCTCCTAATGGGCCTCATTTTAAGGCTTGGAGGTGTCTACGAAACTAGGGGCGATTCATCCAGCATTTGCATCCTGGATGACCTGGATCCCCAATGACGAGGATCCCCAACGAATTCTTCCTGAGTCAGTCAGGCCTGCTCTTTACGTTTGCTGCGCAGACGCGCCACACGTGCCTTAGCGATGATCGATGAGTAGGCCACACATAGATAAATCCCATTGGGGAATTCAGAAAGGTCTAACAAGTGCTGGCCTATGACCGTTGGATCAAATGTCTTGATCGCCTCATTGGTCAGTGCATCCAGGTCGGGCGGGGCGATGCTGTCTTGTGTCTGGCCACCGTAGTGGTGACTGCCAGGCTCAAGAGATCCCGTCTCGCGCGGAGCGACGTAGTCAGCATGCGCCGTGGGTAGTATCGGTTGTACAGGCTGTACCGACTCTAAAGGAGGGGCACTCACCTCGGGCAATACATTATGGCGTTGAATAGGCGCTTCAACGGCTGGTTGTTTCTCACTGACCGTAGTGGGCTCATCAAACATATCGACCGTATTACTCACCGGGGGCGATGCCTTCCGAGTTTCGATTACGGCATCTTCGTTACCTAATAGTGCAGGGCGACAGCGAATGAGCAATGTCTGACCCCAATCACCCGTAAACCATTGCCACACTGCCGACTTTTGTTTGCCGGAGAAGATTCGGCCAGACGGTTTAACCTTACCCAAGCCCAAGAGTTCGAGGCCTGCTGGAGTGGCTTCCAACGAATCAATCACAGCCCTAGGGGCTTGCCAATAGAGCATGTCTGGGTAGGTAAAGCTCTCAGCACGTCCACCTTGACTGATAGCGTACAGGCGCTTTGCTTCTTGGCGCAGGTAAGTTTCATCTTGGATTTCACCCAAGCATCTGACATCTGGGTGTGCAGCGCCTATCAATGCACCCGCCATGGTCGCGATCGTATCAGTATCGCTGTTAAGCAAATTGACTACCTGCTCAATGATCTCCTGGGAGCCTACTCGCTGGCCCAGAAGTGCTGCGACGTTTGCGAACAGGGCACATTTGAGTCCTGAGCCTCTTTCTTCGGCGCTCAGTCCCTTGTCGCTGGTGACTATCTCAACATAGAGCTCAGCAGGTGATGCCGATTTGTTGGCCAGGCAATTAACCGCGTTACCAACAGAAGCTTCCCATTCAGCCGCAACCTGATCCACAGCAATTTGAAGCGACGTGTTACTAGCCTTTTCCCACGTAGGCGCCCAGAACGTTGCGAGCTCCGAGTCGCTTCTGATCAGAGAAGGGATACTCCGGATATCGGATGTAAATTGGAACCACTCTGTTTCATTGGGCACACGCCCGTGTTGGAATACGTGGGCTAGAGAAACTGCATGCACAACAGCCCCCGCGATACCCCGCATGTGTCCATGAGTACAAATGGCGTTACGGATGACATCAACCAGATACGAAGGCTTGTTTGTAACGTCTGCAGCGGCCCATACGTGAGGTTGGACGCGCATCGCTGCACCGTTGCCGCCGCCATTCACATACCCGTTGAAGAAGTTGCTGAACCAGTTCGTGCTCCGATTGCAGAGTGAGCTCGCTGCTGACTTGCTTCCTCGTCCGGCTCCCAGCGCATAGACCTGCCAAATAGGCAGTTCTATTTTGGCAAATGCCTCTACATCAAAATATCCTTGACCTGAGATCGCGCGACTGGTCGAAAGACGCAGTTGAGTATCGTCTGAATAGCTTCCTGCAGGAAGGACGACCTGAGCGCCGAATCTTCCGCCGATAATCCTCTGCCATTGCTCCGTTCTGGTTGAGCGTGGCTGACCGAGTCGTTCGCTGACAAGGTTTTCGGAAGCGAGCTCCGTCGGGAATCCCATGGCGTCGCCGTAGGCTGCCCATAGCGCCGATGAAATTGTGCGTTGCAGCCTATTTTCTGACATTGCTCTACTCACCTGATCCTTTCAAACAGCTCTGGCCTAACCACTACGTTGACAGGGGAATGCCCCGTTGCAGCCATCTGACCCGCTAGCTCGTCACTGTCATTGTCGCAACGCACGTAGATACGTTGCAAATGGTCTGTCGACAGTTCTTGGGGATACAGGATCTCGGCTTGGTTGCAGGTCGGGAGATTACTCGGATGATTGGCGGAACGATGTGAGTAATTTGCTAGGTACTGATGAATTGGGGTCTGGAATATGGCTTCCAACCCTTCAGGGCCCTTTGCACGCTCGACGTTGGTATAGATGTTGTTCGTCGTCGTGAACCAGACATCATCGTGAAGCAGTATTTCAGGCGTGAAATCCAGAATGCACCAGAAAAAATCCTTCTCCTTATGCCAGCTACCGGAGCACGTTCTGAAGAACGCGGTATTGATTTGGCTGACGGAAAGGTTGGCATAATCCAGCCAGGCCCGATCCTTGTCTCGGTAGCGCGCATTAGGTTGGAAGATGTGCTTGAGCTGTTGATCTGCGTTAAGGCGCTGGCGAGATTTGAGCGCCCTTGATGCAAAGAGCCCAAGGGAGCCGCGATTGGTGGTGAAGTGGAGGATGGACTCGATGCCTCGCTCCGCAATCAGCTGCTGAATAGTCATACGTCCCGGCCTTCATACAGATCATCATCTACGAAATGCATAATGTCCGGCGCATCGGATGGCTTGAATCCAATCAGGACGCTTTCCCTGGCCCTTCCCACGCCCATTGCGACCAGGCGGCGCAGCCGCGCTGATGGTTCGTGTTCTGCCACATCGATTTGATCCTCATCATCAGGCATGTCTACCTGAAGAACAGAACCGTCCAGGCCTATCATGATGACGTGATCGAACTCCAAGCCCTTACTGGAGTGCAGCGTACACAATGCGATGTTCTCAGGCCCCTCTGGCCATACAGGAGAGCCGGTCAGATTGACGAAGGGCAGACCCGCACGATTCAGAGCGGGTATCAGATCCCGAAACCAGCCTTTGTAGTGCAAAAACGCTACAGATTGTTGGGTGAGATCAATGTCGCGAAGGAACTCTATCGCTCCGCGTACCTGATTCGGGTACGAGCCTCTCAAGACGATCGGTTTCGGCCCATCAGCCCTTGCGGTAGCGTAATTTGGCATCGTCCCGTTATCGTCGATCAGGAGCCCTGTGAGCATGGCACTCGCGAACCGAGCAATCTGACGGGTGTTCCGGTAGTTGGTCTGCAGGGTATGGCTCTTTTCCGGGCGCAGACTTACCCCGACCTCAACCCACGTGAAGTTGCGTGAATAGATGCGTTGAGCACTATCGAGTACGAAGGTCACTGAGGCGTCCGCCGAGCGCTGATTGAGCACCGCTCGTACCTCATTTGCCGAGAAATCCTGGGTCTCGTCCACCACGATTACGTCGTATTGCTCAAGCTGAGTGTTGCTTAGGTCGCACGCCAGATCCCCCCAATCTACCCGTTCATGCTCTGCTTTGAATCCAAGATAGGGTCGGATGACGAGCTCAAGGAGCTGCTGCCTGGCCGGACGTTCCATCCGAGGCGTCACGCCTCGTCCATCTCGGCGTGCAGACAAGTAGTCGTCCAATTCATCAATGTGGAAACGACCAAGAACGTACTGAGCTTCCTCAACAACGAATTCAGACTCAAGCCCTGCGGCAGCGGCGAGTCGGCGGAGATGGGCTGATGCAACTTCCAGATCGAGAATGTTCCGGGCGCCGGTCAAACGCTGGGCCCATTTGTTGAAGGTGGCTATTTCCAGCGAAATGAGAGGCTCTTGACCCAGTTGCCGCTCGGTGAGTTCGTTTATGTAGCCACGAAGCGTTCTGTTGAACGTCAGTACCAAGACTTTCACAGGTCGGGGTTCAGCCTGCCGCCGCGCGCGATTTAAATAGAACGCCACGCTGGTGCGCAGCTTGAGGAGGGCTGTAGTCGTCTTCCCACTTCCTGCGGCTCCTCGAATCACATCAACGCCAGATGTGACTCGGGAAAACAGCGCAAGCTGCTCAGCCGTGGGTATAACGTCGATCAGCGCCTTCATCTGTCTATTCCATCCGTGGGGAAGCTCGAATCCTATCAGGTAATAGTGGCGTTACAATGGCGCATATCAATATTTTGTAAAATCGAAGGATTCGATCAGTTTGTAGCGTCCGAATCGCCGCCAGATGTCAAATGTGGATTTGTGCTACGAAATGTAGCCATGGATGTAGATGGCGATTGAGGCTGAGGCGACGGCAGTGCTGAGTAGGCCTTAGAAGGCTCGCACACCATCGCCAAACGTGCCACCTGGGCCAGGCTCAAGCAGGCAGTCAGGTGAGCATCTATTTCACGAGGAGCGCGACATTGTAGCCGCGTCAATTCCTCGGTGATGCATAGCCCGGCTCGTCACTGCCGTTGTTCTCGGAAATTCGCCAGTTGGTCTCAAGTGGGATGACCGGACTATGTTGATACCTCCCGAAGGGCGATTGTTCGTCGTGAGGAGGGAGCCGAAACCAATGCTCCCTCTCGAGCAGCTCTGGAAAGCGTTTGAAGACGGTCAGGTGATGCAAGGGGATGGTTTGAATGTAGGCATGGAGATTACCTAGATCGATGAACACCCTAGGATTGTCGGATGCCTGAAATTCCTCGCTGAGTACGCGCGAAAGATTCCACTCAATCGAGTGGATATCGATGTCCGGCCGAGCATCAGTCCATGACGATGCAAGCTTCTTGGCGTGGTGGTAGCTGTCATATCCAAGACCCTTGGCAAGAAGATTCAGTGCCTGCGTATGCATGATCGGCTTTACGCCAGGCCACGTTTTAAAAAGGAAGCGAGCGGCACTCTTCATGCCTGTTTTGCGTTCGAGATCAGCGGGGAAAATTGGAAGAATCATCGCAAGCTCCGGTCGATAGCGGTGTCGGCTGCCCGCGAATGACGACTGTTGATTGCGTGAGTATAAGGAGGGTGTATCGCCTGTGACGAAGTCTTTGCGTGCCGACCGCGCGATTCAGGTAATCGCTTAGCCGGATGCTACTGTTGCCTGGCTTGCGGGTCAATAAGGGAGCGAGCTGTTGCTGACGTATGCCTTGAGTCGCCGCACTCATTCCTGATTTTTCTGTGTTGTCCCGAGCGCATTCAACTCGATCCGTTGGCCACGACCAGACAGCGCAAAACTACGTGTAATAATGGCCTCAAATAAGCCCTAGAGGGCGCGATCGTCGTCCTCGAAAGCCTTTCAAAAGCTCGACAATGGGGGTTACGCATCTCCGAGTTGTGTCGCAGCATACCTAGCTTTTAGCTTCTCAAGATTTGCAGCTTTGCGATCCCCGGAGAGCGAGCTACTCGCATCTCAACGCTCCGGATTGGCGTTTAGTGCGGCGAGTTGTGGTCTTCAGATGGTTGGCGTTGGTGAAGGTCAAGCACAATTGCATGCTGAGGAACAAACGGAGTAGCTCATGCCGCACAAGCTATCCTCTATATGCTGATCATTCTCGGAGTTCCACCCCGGCACCTCAGAACAAGCACGACGTGGCTCACGCTTAGCCAGCATTTCCCTAGATATAAGGTGCAATTAATAAGGTGCAACGAGTTGCGTCTTAATGGATGCTGAAAATCCTTAATGTGATTTCACTTTGGATCTGCATGAGCGCCCGAACCTATTGGCGTTGACACCTGAGTCGGGTTGGGTCATCATTTTACTCGTTGAGGGAGGATAGGGTTGAACCTTAGATAAGAGTTCGAATCTCTACGCCTCCGCCATATTGCTACACCGCAGAGCCCGCCTTTTGGCGGGCTTTGTCGTTTCTGGGGGGTGGGGAAGGGCGCTGCACCGAGCTCGTCGTTTTCGCATAGCTTCAGACCGTGTCCGCATCTGGGGCAATTTTAGAGCCCGATCCAGCGTTTTTAACGGCTGTGTTTTAGTCGGAGGGAAAGTGCTTTTTAGCTGTGCACTTTTCGCCGATTTAACAGGTAGCGTTCACAATTTTCACAACCCGTATGTAAACAGTCCCCGTTACCAGCATACCCGTGTACCTCACCTGCTTTCGTTTTGCCTACGAAAGCAAAGTATTCAATATACTTGAGAGCCGTTATTGCCATGAACTCATGAAGGCGCCATTTCGTATTATGCGTACAAAAAAACTCGTCACTAAAATTTCGGTCTGAACATATGTTGTGACTTTATAAATTTGTATGAGTAGGGAGTTCGATGAATAATATAAAGTCTGGATTGATTCATAAGGAGTATGAATATGCCATTAGAGCTTGGTCCGATATCTGTTGTGGGGAGAATAATAGACTTCTCCATTCCTGGTACATCGAGAGAGTCTATGATGCCAGATTATATGCATGATATGCTCGGTCTATTGATAAGGGCGCTTGAGAATGTAACTCAATGGATTTTTGATAATGCATATAGATTTGATATGCAGCACAAAGATAATATTGCGGCCATAGATTTTGAGATTGACCAGGAAATCAAGGGTGCAGGTGGGCTAAATATGCCTATGGATGTATCCACGTCAAGCAAAATAATCACAAGAGAGAAAAATATCCTGGTAACACTATATATGGCTAAAGAGAATGAGGCTGATAGAAAGGTTAAGGCTTCTAAAGGTTCTGGGGACGGCAGTGATGTACAAGCTTCAAAAAGACCAAGTGCGGGGAGTTTTACTCAGGCCGGGAAGATGAGGGTCATAGTTAATACACCTAAACTTCTTGATTGGGCACAGAGGTATGAATTTGCCAGGTTGTCTGAGGTCTATTCAGAAACGGCCCGACGCTTGAAAGAAAAGCAGCAGAAATTGGCTCTCATAGAGGTGGCTAAAGCGACAAATCTGCGCGATGCGAAAGAGCAAGCCAGACATAAACAGTATCCTAGCGCTCCACCCGGCGTCTCTTTAGATGAGAACCTAGAATTTGCGAAAAGCCAAAAAGCATACTTTAGTATTAAGGGTAGAGGTTTTTTGCTCAGCTGGTTTTACACCCAAGTCAGAAACAAGGGCGAGTGGGATTACAAAAAAGGCCAGCCTCAGTATGAGAGCTTCGGCAATTTTAATTATGGTGCTGTTGGTACGGCAGCTGGGATTTCTGAAGCGGTACTTTTAAGAGCAGCTGGTGCTGCACAGTCCTTAGCTGGGACTTCTCAGGCAGAATTCGATAAATGGTGGTCAGAGGCTCCTTGCGGCGATGATCCTGTTGATCAAGTATGGATTAAAGCAGGAATAGATTATGCGAAGTCGAAGGGGTATTAAATGGATTTTTTGGAGTTTGTTTGCTGTTTGTCTTGTGCAGGCTTTGTACATATACATGTCTGCTCCAGGCAGGCCTGATCCTGTCAAGATTACTTCAGTTACAAATGTTGGCCATGGCGGGGCCATCTATGAGGTCTTATATGATTCTGGTGGCGCTACGGTGCCATTGGTCTATAGGTATTTCCTGATGAATCTTCAATCTGGCGATGAAGAAGCGCTTCAGAAAGCAAAGAAGACCGCCCCATTCCTTGTTACAAAAAGCTCTGCAGCTGTTCGCGAGGTTTTAGATGATCGGGTCAAACTAAAAGTTGATGGGGTTATTTATGGGTTTCACAATATTTCATTGTTTAAAGTTGATGGTGAGATCAATATCGTGAAATTCGATCTTGATTCAACTGCCCCATAGATTTTTAGTTGAAAAAAACACCGGCCTGGAAGAAAAATACTCCCACATAGCACGTGGCCTACAGGCCACGTGCTGTATTTCTCCATAGAGGTCTTGAAAGCAGCCGGCCTCGACAGGTATTAGCGCTCGATTTTTACCTCTGTGCCTCATTGTTTTAGCAACAGATCAGCCTGGATCAGCCTGATCTGTCGACCGAGACTAAAACCCCCAGTCCTCAGCGTTGATGACACGACAGAATGGCCCCGCCAGGGTTGCATTGTGATGAGCGATAATCTGCTGTGCCTTCAACGCATGGGTGTCACTGCAGGTATGGCCATCGGCAATCAGTACTGCGTCGAACCCAAGGTCTCGTGCCGCGCGGCAGGTGCTGTCGACACAATATTGGGTTTTCATGCCCGTGATGACCACACCCTCAACACCAAGAGCCTGTAGCTGGTCGGCCAGGTTTGTCCTGGCAAAGGCGTTGGGGCGGTTTTTCTCGAAAATCACTTCGCTGCCCTGTAGCACCAGTTCCGGTATCAGTTGGGTCAACGGGCTTCCCGGTTCAATCGGTGAACCGGTAGGGCCGACATGACGGGCGAGAAAGACCGGGGCACCTGCGCTCCGGGCTTTATCCAGCAACGTGTTCAATGTGTCCAACAGGGCCTCGCCAGCCCATGGCTTGTCCGGGCCATGCACCAATCCTACCTGCATATCAAGAATCAACAGTGCATACATGGGGCTTTTCCTTGCGTTTTGGCCAGTGACACAAGGGCAAAAGAAAAGGCCCTTACCATCACTGGCGGGCCTTTGAAGTTCGTGCGTTATGGACTCACGATACCTCTCACGACCCGCCTTCGGCGGTCGTGGTAGTCGTGGTCAAGGCAACTCGTAATTGATTCATGGAGCTGACAGTAGCTGCGTATCAGCGGGTTGGCAAGCAGGAGCAGGAAGCGTCATGACTTCGAGCTGGCCAGCCATATACCCATATGCTTCTTGGAAGCCGCGGCCAATCAAACTCAGACTAAAGGTCGTCCAGCGCAACCTACACGCGCTGTGGTGATACGAGATGTTGTTGGTGGGAGCCTCGTCTTCTTGGGCATGAGCACAAGGCAAAAGGGTAGTTTGCCGCGGTCATCGACGTACTGCGGTGTCTTGAGCTTGAGTTCCAGCACGCACAGTCTGTGCTTTAAATTAAATATTGAACGTAGCCCTGCTACTTTAACGAAACAGTCATAGAGATTCTGTACGCCGAGGTGCTGCGTGGGGGGTAATTAAAAGTATGGGGTCAGTCATGCAATATTTTGAGTTTATTATGGTTCTGTGGGGGCTCATAATGAATAGCGGGTAATTTGTTTTTCGGTAAAATTAATTAAGTGCGTGTGCTTTGCAGGCATTTCTTTAATTATCGGGGGGGCGGGATCATGAAGACGCTGGGGGTTTTGCTATGGGTTTTTGTGACAGTTATATTAAAGGCTCCTTATTCATGGGCCGAGCCACCAGGTACGGTATGGCGAATGGATACCCGGCCGGAACAGCTGATATTTCACGCTGGTTTCCAGGCCTGGGGTAGTAACTTTAATGTTCATGACCATGTGACCGGCGAGTCATGCGTCAACAGGCAACAGGGGCAGCGAGATTCAGGCTTTGTCTCAACCGCGGCAAACTTTCAGTTCATTCGCACTGCCGCAGCTGCCAGGGCTTTTGCCCAACCCGGTCAGCGTATTTATCTTTATCGCGTCAGGCCGGACAGCAACTTCTTCAATGCCGAGGCCTCATTGCGGACATTGCATGACAACAACCCGCAAGTCCCGATCACCCCCTTGAACTACCATCCCTCACGGGCAGCCAATGAATATATAACGCCGACCCTCATTCCTACTCAAAATATCAGGGATGTGGAGTCCTATATTGTTGTCGACGGTGAGTTGCAAGTTTCAACTGCTCAGGTTAACCCCCGTTATGTGGCCGATAATACCCGAGCCACGAACAGGCCCTATTTCAACGGTGAAGCCCCACGAGAAAGAAGGCCTACCTGGTTGGGCATGATCCCGATGGTCGGGGCGTGCCTGGCTGCGTCGCGTTCGGATCTGAAGCAAGATATTCCAGCAATAATGTTTACCCTGGAGTCTGTTTATAACAGCAGTACCTCCATTATTAACCATGATGAGCTATAAACGTTGAGGAGTATGAGCATGCGTCTTGCAGCCTTGTTGTTGGTGTTGAGTGTCAATGCTTTTGCCGAAGAGCCTGGCTTGATGGGTGTGAGTCGGGATATAAAGTGCGCGCAGGGCACGGTGAAGCAAATACATATAGGGGCAGGTAACTACGACAGCGGCAATGGGATCAGCGTAATGTTAACTTCGACCGGAACGCGCTGGTGGGCAGTTCATGGGGAGCGCAATCTGAATGATCCCACAGGTTATGCACTGCTTAATATGCTGTCCCTGTCGAAGCTGACAGGCCAGCAAGTGTCTCTTCTTGATGAGTCCGGCGGCGGATGTAATTACTTTACGGGTGTGGTCTTGACAAATATGTATTAAGTTTCGAGGGGTCACTATTCAAGTGGAGGCGGCACACTTGCAGAATAAAGGTGTTGATTGTCTGCACTTTGCCGCGCCCGCTGTTAATTGTGTCCTGTACGATTTGCGATACAGAACACTCAGCGCCATCGCTAAGCAGTGGCCTGTGCGGCGTCTGTTTAAAGTATGCAGGGGGATACAAGCGCTGGTATCGGCATGTTCAGGTCTAAGCGGTCATGAGGGTGCGCAGTCCGATGGTGGATTATTCAGAGGAATTCCTACGCTTGAAAGTGCACGAATGAAACAGTTCGAGGGGTTTATTTATTACAAGTCACCCGCCTCGCCGGCGGTGTGATTTAGGGTGTCCATAGAGCCCGACTTGACCGAGCGCATGCTCAACCAATGATCAGCCTGATCGCGCTGAAAGCCTGTGGCAAGGAAGCATCAGGTACGAAATAAAATAAGGGGCCGAAAGCCGGGTGCGCCAACTTCCCGCCCACTCAAGGCTCCTGCGCTGTACATACAGCGAAATGAGCCTGGCCGCTGTCTTTTCGGGGCTGGAGGTGTCCAGGGCGCTGAGGCGACTCTATCGCCCTTGATTTCGAAGTTCTGCAGGCGTGTATGCCGTCCGTTTTCCAATAATTCAGGTTTCCGCTATCTGATGTTCGGCAACGACGTTAATCTCGGTGGGTGCCGGTTTCGTTTAGGCGCTTATTTATGTCTGCAACTTCAAGGGTCTCCATGGATAGAATCGCCTTCAAACCGCTCCTTCTCGTCGCCGGCCTCCTGGCGTTCATGCCAATGGCCCACGCCGCCAGCACGCTGGTTTACTGCTCCGAAGCCAGCCCCGCCGGCTTTGACCCCAGCCAGTACACCAGCGGTACCGATTTTGATGCCTCCGCCGAAACCGTATTCAACCGCCTGATCCAGTTCAAACGGGGTAGTACTGAAGTCGAACCTGGCCTGGCCACCCGCTGGGATGTCTCCAATGACGGCCTGACCTACACCTTCCACCTGCGCGATGGCGTCAAGTTCCATACCACCGATTTCTTCACCCCGACCCGGAATTTCAACGCGGATGACGTGTTGTTTACTTTCGATCGCCTGCTGGATGCCCAGAGTCCGTTCCGCAAGGCTTACCCGTCCGAATCGCCCTATTTCACCGATATGGGCTTGAACACCACGATCAAGAGCGTCGACAAGCTCGACGACCGCACCGTGCGTTTCAACCTCAATAACGTTGATGCCGCCTTTGTGCAAAACCTGGCCATGAGCTTCGCCTCGGTGCAGTCCGCCGAATACGGAGCCCAACTGCTCAAGCAGGGCAAGGCTGAAGAGATCAATCAGAAACCGGTGGGCACCGGGCCGTTTGTGTTCAAGCGTTACCAGAAGGACTCGCAGATTCGTTACGTCGGCAACAAACAGTACTGGAAGCCCGAGGATGTGAAACTCGACAATCTGGTTTTTGCCATCACCCCTGACGCGGCGTCGCGCCTGCAGAAACTCAAAGCCGGGGAGTGCCAGGTCAGCGGTTACCCGCGACCGGCGGATATCGAAGTGATGAAGCAGGATCCCAACTTGCGAGTGCTGCAGCAAGCCGGGTTCAACCTGGGGTTTCTGGCTTACAACGTGACACATCCGCCGCTGGACCAACTCAAGGTGCGTCAGGCCCTGGACATGGCCATCGACAAGCCGGCAATCATCAAGGCCGTGTACCAGAGCGCAGGGCAATTGGCGCAGAACGCCTTGCCACCTGCGCAGTGGTCTTATGACCCGACAATCAAGGATGCCCCCTACGACCCGGTCAAGGCCCGGCAGCTTTTAAAAGAAGCAGGGGTTGCACCAGGGACCACTATCAACCTGTGGGCGATGACCGTTCAACGTGCCTCCAACCCGAACGCGCGTATGTCGGCACAAATCATCCAGCAGGATTGGGCCAAGGTCGGCATCAAGGCCAATATCGTTAGCTACGAGTGGGGCGAGTACATCAAGCGCGCCAAGAACGGCGAGCACGACGTGATGATTTACGGCTGGACGGGCGACAACGGCGACCCGGATAACTGGCTCGGCGTGCTCTACAGCTGCGCGGCGGTCAAGGGCAGCAACTACGCCAAATGGTGCAACCCAGACTATGACAAGCTGGTGCAGCAAGCCAAGCTCAGCAGCGACCGCGAACAACGCATCAAGTTGTATCAAGAGGCGCAGAAGATCCTCAAGGAGCAAGTTCCGATTACACCCATTGCGAACTCGACGGTTTTCCAGCCCCTGCGCAAGGAAGTGACTGATTTCAAAATCAGCCCCTTTGGGCTGACACCGTTCTACGGGGTGAGCCTGGATAAGTAACAGCAAGCCCCAACTGAGTGCACCAGAAGCCCGGGATGGTTTTTGGTGCGCTCGCGGCACCGAAATAACCTCGCTATAGACGTGAATAGGCCAAAGTCTTATGCAAGGTATGCACTGAAATAATGCGTTTGCTGCCGAATTTGAATATGCCGAACTTACAGGCGCTTCTTTAATAGAGGCCAAGGCGCATGTTGGTTTGCTATGCGTACAAAGTTTGCAAGGTTCTGTGGATAACCCCCGCCTTCAGGGTGACGAGCTGTCCCATCGAAACGTCATTATGGATGCGGCTGTTGTGTGTGAGCGGCTCTGGATGCAGTTTGGAACCTGGTTGAACCATGAGCGAAGCCTTTATTTATGTGCGTTGACTTTTAACCGGTTCGGGCAGTGGCAGAGTGCTCTGGATAGTGCTGGCAAGGCACTGGTCATTATCGAATCGAACGGGGTGGAGGAGGTGGACAGGGCATTCTTGCTGCTTCAAGTGTCTAAAGCTTGCCAAGGGCTGGGCAATAGGGGAAGCGCTGATGAGGCACTCCATGCTGCAGACCGGATTGCTCAGGGTTTCGATTCGCAACTGAGTCGTTGGTTTTTGGATGTGCGTTCCAAGTTAAAGGTCGCGGACTTTGTGCCTGCTGATTGAAACGGATTAAACATCAGGGGGGTCATCAATGAGAGTACGGATCCATTGTAATGTCTTCAGTGACCATGCAAAAAGAAGCAGTATATCCTCCCCCATGATTTACCTCATGTTAGCAATGCAAGATGCTGCCCGGTGTGATGCGCAGTCGCTGGATCAGGGTGCAGGGACAGAAAAGCTCTTGCCTTTCTCCACTACCCAGGTGGCAAGAACGGTAGCGCCCTGTGGGCCCGCTTTGCTGATGTGGGGTTCGTGCGCCAGGTGTTGAAAACTGTCACCGGCCTTTATTCGCTTTTCAGGCTGCCCATCCATTGTAATGATGACCTCGCCTTCAAGCACATAGGCGACTTCTGGTCCTGTATGTATGTGGCGAGCCTTGACTTCGTTCGGGGCGAGTACTGCTTTTTGCAAGCCCATTTGATAGTGGGTATCAGGCATGTCGATTCGTTGCAACACGTCAGACTTTGCGGGTGTTGGCATGTCTGCGATGGCAGCTCCCGCCCAGAGGACGGCACTCAACATAAATATGGCTGGGGGCGTGCCTTTCATTATTTGATTTCCGGTTTATGACGCTTGATTGGCTGTGCGAGTCAGACGTTTTTAGGTGTTCATGTTTTAAGTTTATCGCGTAAAAACAATAGATTTTTGGGCTCGCTAAGGTATGTAGTTTTTTTCTGTTACTTGTGTGGTTCATTTCTTTTCATATTTGTGCGAAATTTAATGTGTGTCATGTTTTTTTAGTGTGTCGTTATTATGTTGTTCGTTCATTCCATCATTTTCTTGTGGTCATTGGCTGTTCCCGGGGGCGTGCAAAAATGCGCAGAGGCCAGCACAGAAATAAGCTAAGTGACTGATTTATAAAAACAAGCATGTATCTAAATGTTTCTGATGGTTTTGCGGTCAATAATGCCGCTTGCGAGATAATTGATAGGGCAAAACCTCTCCGGCATGACGTTTTAGCTGAATTTTGTTGTGTATATGGTGAAATTACCTGCGCAACACTTCCTATACTGCCCGCGGTGTCTACGTACCTGTACAGTTCAGCCAATCACGATGAGTGATCGAACTGCTATGGCGATAGCCACCCTGCGTAAATGAGGTGGTGTCCGCGTCGTCTTGTTTCCTGCACCTAATAAGTCTAAGAATGAGAAAAAGTGTAATGAATAAACAGTCGATCCAGATTGCGCTTGCGTACATGTCCGTAGTTATCGGTGGTGGCTTTGCCTCCGGGCAGGAGGTGCTGCAGTTTTTCACCGGCTATGGGCTTATCGGTATCCTGGGCACCCTGGTAAGCGGTTTGATGTTTGCCTTCCTCGGTATGCAGATCGCCCGCATGAGTTCGAAGATGCAGGCCAACTCGCACAAGGAAGTACTCTACGCCCTGTTCGGCGCACGTCTGGGCTGGGTCGTCGATGTGGTGCTGTCATTCTTCCTCTATGGGGTTGGTGTGGTGATGCTGGCCGGTAGCGGTTCGATTTTTGCCCAGCAGTACGATCTGCCCCCATTGTTTGGCGGTGTATTGATGACCGTGCTGGTGATCGCCACGCTGTGCATGAACGTCAAGCGCATCATTGATCTGATCAGCGCAGTCATGCCTTTTCTGCTGGCGATGGTGCTAATCATCACGACCTACTCGATTTTCAGCTACAACGCTCCAATCGAGACCCTGGATGCTGTGGCGCGTGAAAACAACGAGACGGTCACTGGCAACTGGTTTGTCGGCGCCTTGCTCTACGCTTCGTTCAATATCGCGGTAGGTTTCCCGATGCTGGCAGTGATCGGTGGCATGACCAAACAACCCAAGGCGGCCGCTCTCGGCGGTGTGCTCGGCGGGCTTGGTTTGGGCGCCCTGATCCTGTTGTTGAACATCGGCCTGTTTGCCAACATCAACCAGCTGCAGGGTATTGAAATGCCGTCCCTGGCACTGGCCGGACGCATCTCGCCACTGCTCTCGGTGGTGATGTCCATCGCACTGGTGTGCATGGTCTACAGCACTGCGGTTGGGATGTTCTTTGCCTTCAGTGCACGCTTTGCCAAGCCGGAATCGGGCCGTTTCAAGTTGTTTAGTGCAGTGACCGTTTGTGTCGGCCTGGCTTTGAGCCTGGGTGGTTTCAGCAAGTTGGTGGGCACCGTGTATCCGCTGCTGGGCTACGTAGGCTTTGCGCTGATCCTCGCCATTTGCTTCAGCTGGCTGCGCAGCCGCTCGCTGGCCAAGGCGGAAAAAACCGCGCTGGACGCGGTCTCCTGACCCCGGCAGCCGCCGAACGCAAGTTCGGCGGCTTCCTTCCTAGCCCTGCTGTTCAAGTATCTGGTTGACGTCCCGGACCCTGGCGTAATCCATTGCCATGCTGGCAAGCGACAGTGCATGTACATCCTCGGCAGGCCACAGGCGTCCATTCAGGTCTATCTGATCGAATGTATAGCAGGCATCCGATCCCACAATCACATCGAACCCCAGGCAACCTGCTGAGCGAACCGTGCTCTCTACGGAATTATTGGTGATCACGCCGACGATGACCAACTGCTCAATCCCGCGCGTGCGCAACCAGCGTTCCAGGCCTGTGTTGGTAAATGCATCGGGTACGTTCTTTTCAACCACGTGCTCACTATCGAGCGGGGCCAGCCCCTCCTGAAACTCGCAGCCAGGCTGGCCGGGCCAGAATACCGAGGCAGGCGATCGGGATATATGCCGGACATGGACTACCGGACGCTGTACATGCCGCCAGGTTTCCAGCAGGCGCTGTACGTTGAGCTCGGTGTGCGGGTTGTTTCTGCGACCAAGCCCGGGAAGGCTTATCCCTTTTTGCATATCGATGATGATCAGTGCCGCATCGGATTTGATCAGGGGCATGGCCGTTCCTCTGGCTGGGGATAGGGAGCACCATGCTAAGTCTATTGCGCCGGGGTCACCAGATGGCTACAGGTCTTTATCCTGGCTCAGGGTTTGCGGTTCGCCGTGGCTGATCATCCATTTCAGCAAAGCCCTCACCGGCACTGTATGAGTGCTCTCGACCCACTGAACACCTTCATGGCTGTAATGCTCGATATAGCGGCTGAGTACCAGCGTGTCGCGATCGCTCGACAGGCGCAGGCTTGTTTCGCGACAGTGCAGGGCGGCGTTGGCACGCTTTACCAGTCGCTGTTCCAGGATCATGGCCGGGTTTTCGCAAGGCATGGGTACACGCGTTCTTGGCAGGAAAGAGGTCTGATCCTCGCATTCGCGGTTTGCCTGGATATGTCTGCTTTTTTGCCTGGCCGCAACTTTGTTACCAAGTTGAAATATATGACGCAGCGGGACGAATAGTTTTAGATGGAAGCCTTTACATACCTTAAGTGGAATGCGCCGGTGAGCAGCCTTTTGATCGTGGACGATGACCTGGAGGTCCTCGCGCTTCTGAAGAGGTTTTTTGTACAACACGGATATTCGGTGGAGGTGGCCACCGATGGCACGTCACTGTGGGCGGCGATGGCGCTGCAACCACCGGACCTGATCATTCTCGACTTGATGCTGCCTTGCGAAAACGGCCTGATGCTGTGTCAGCGTTTGCGTCAGCAATACCCCACGCCGGTCATCATGCTGACGGCCATGGGCGAGCTGAGTGATCGGGTCGTCGGTCTTGAAATGGGCGCCGATGATTATCTGAGCAAACCTTTTGATGCCCGGGAACTGTTGGCCAGGGTGCGTGCCGTGTTGCGCCGGGCAGGGCAGGGCCAGCCCTCGGTCGGGCAGGTGCCGCGGCCACTGATGAAGTTTGCGGGCTGGCAACTGGACCTGACCCGCCGCGAACTTCGTTCCCCGGATCAGGTGATGATTCCCTTGTCTGCCGGAGAGTTCGATTTGTTGTTGGTGTTTGTCGAACATCCCCAGCGCATTCTGACTCGCGAACTGTTGCTGGATCTGGCTCGTGGCGCTGGCCATGACGCGTTCGATCGCAGCATCGACGTACAGGTCAGCCGTTTGCGGCGCAAGCTGGAGTTCGACAGCAAAGGGGTCGAGATGATTCGCACCGTGCGCAATGTCGGTTACCTGTTCACGCCCGGGGTGACCTGTCAGTGACGGGCTGGATTTCAGGCTGGCGCCTGCGCTCACGCAACACCATCGCACGCTGGATTGCCTTGACCACCATTGTCGCGATGCTTACGGCGCTGGCATTCAATGCGCTGTTTACTCAGTTGGCGGGTGTTTGGGCTTACCCGCCGCTGAGTGAAATCGGGCTGCTGGAAAAGATTTCCCTGACGACCAAGCTGATCGAAGCTTCGCCGGCGCCACAGCGCCAACGTCTGGCTGCGGCAGCCACTGACAGCGCCCTGAGCATCAGTTGGCATGCCAGCCGTGCCGGCCTGGATTTGCCGCAGGTGGCCGAAGCCGCCGAGCGTACAGCCACGCCGCTGGCGCAGCGACTGTTCAATAGTCCAGAGCGACGCCTCGAAGCCTATCAGCCTGATGACTGGCCACAGCACAACGGGCATTACGCCCTGCTGGTGCAACTGGAGGATGGCTCATGGCTTATGTTCAGCATCGCATCGCGCAGCTGGGGCCTGGGCCAATGGCAGCGAAACCTGATTTTGATCCTGCTGGTGTTGTTGTCCACGGTGCTGGTCGCACTGATTGCCACGCGCCATCTGGCCAGGCCTTTGCAGCAGTTCGCCGAGGGCGCCCGGCGTTTCGGTGTCGATTTTCGCGCGCCACCCATTGAACCGGTTGGCCCCCGGGAGATCCGTCAGGCCATTCTTGCGTTCAACGCCATGCAGGCGCAGTTGCAGCATTTCATCAAAGACCGTACCCAGATGCTCGCGGCCATTTCCCATGACTTGCGCACCCCGCTGACACGCATGCGACTGCGCGGTGAGTTTATTGACGACCCGGACCAACAACAGCGTCTGTTTCGCGATGTAGACGAGATGCAGGCCATGATCAACTCCAGCCTGGAGTTCTTTCGCGACGATGCCCGGCTGGAGCAGGCCACGCAATTTGACCTGGCAGGGTTGTTGCAAACCCTGATTGATGACTACCGCGACCAGTCCATTGACATTGCCTTCAACGGTCCTGAGCACCTGGTGTATTTGGGCCGGCCGCTTGGCCTGAAACGGGTGATGACCAACCTGCTGGATAACGCTATCAAGTACGCAGGCGAGCCGGCCATCGAGCTGAGTCGGGACGATGAGCAGGTCACTGTTTTCGTTCTTGACCGGGGGCCGGGCATTCCTGTCCAAAGTCATGAGCAGGTGTTTGTGCCTTTTTATCGGCTTGAAGAATCGCGCAACAAAAGCACCGGCGGGGTGGGGCTCGGACTGTCGGCAGCCAGAGCGATTGTGCTGGAACACGGCGGTTCGCTAACCCTGAGCAACCGCACGGGTGGCGGGTTGGCGGTGAGGGTTGTGTTGCCGGTGCTCAAGGGGGCTGGGTGAATGATCTTCTGCAGAGAGTGCCGGGCAGCCCCGGCACTCTCAGCCTCTTGGCCCCTCAGACCGCAGCGACGGCTTGCGCCGCATTTTCGGGTGTCGCCACATCATGCAAGGAAATCCGTGAGGTCTCAGGCAATGCCAGGCCGCCAGCCAGGGCGAGCAGTGCAACTGCAATCAGATAAAACGCGGGCGACATATTGCTGCCGGTGGTGCTTATCAGCCATGTCGCCACCAGCGGTGCGGTGCCGCCAAAAAGGGTGTACGCCATGTTGTAGGTGATGGCCGAAGCGGTATAGCGAGTGCGGGTCGGAAACGTCTCCGAGAGCAAAGCTGCGGTCACCACGCCACACAACACCGCGCCAATTGCCAGCAGCATGACACCGACGATGGACGCTGCGAACCCGCCCGAGCTGGCCATCAGGAACGACGGATACACCGCGACCATCAGTAGAACGCACGCGGTCACCACGGTCGCCCGCCGCCCGACCCGGTCCGAATACAGCCCGGCCAGAGGGCAGATGGCGGCGGCGAAGAGCAGGGCGATCAGCGACACCAGCAAAGCGGTTGCCCGGCTCAAGCCGCCCGCGACCTGCAAGTAGGTCGCGAAGTAAGTGGTGAACATGTAGAAGGACAGTGCCGTCAGCGACACAAAGGCTCCCAGGCAGCAGATCGCTGCGCCATGGTTGCGCAAGGTGTCCTTGAGTGGGGAGTGGGCGACCGCATGCTCCTCCTTCACGGCCTGGAAGGCCGGGGTTTCATCCAGCTTCCAGCGCAAATAAAGCCCTACCAGGCCCAGTGGCGCAGCAATCAGGAACGGCAGGCGCCAGCCCCAACTGCCCATGCTTTCAGCGGATAACGAAGCCTCAAGGGCGTAGGCCACTACGGCCGCAGCGGCAAAAGCGGAAAATGTCGAAACCGGCACAAAGCTGCCATACCAGGCCCTTTTATCGCTGGGGGCGTGCTCCATCAAATAGGCACAGGCCCCGGCGTATTCACCGCCTGCAGAAAAGCCTTGGGCGCAACGAATCAGGGTGAGCAGGATCGGCGCCATAACCCCGATTGCAGCATAAGTGGGCAATATACCGATCAAGGTAGTGGCCCCGGCCATCAGCAAAATGGTCATGGCAAGGGTACGCTTGCGGCCTATCCTGTCCCCCAGCATGCCGAAAAAAATCCCGCCAAGGGGGCGAAAGGCAAAGGCCACCGCAAACACAGCAAAGGTCTTGAGCAATGCGGCACTGGCATCGCCACTGGGGAAAAACTGCTGAGCGATGGTGGTGGCCAGAAAACCGTAGACGGCGAAGTCGAACCATTCGACGAAATTACCGATGGCGGCGGCGACAATCACTTTTCTCAGCGTTTCAGGGCTGACCTGCTCTATGGATACGCTTGTCATGCTGCACCTCGACCTGTCCTCAGTAAGCAATGATTATCGAGGCAGCGGCTGAAACGATTCGCTCCAAAAGTGTCATCGGCATAGTCAGTACCGACTTCTCAGAGGTCAAGCACGGGGGCTACAGGCTACCGGGCGAACTTTTTGGCCCCGGCAACGCACAGGATCACCGCCGCTGTAACACCAAACATGCCCATGCTTACAGTCTCGTGCAGCAAGGTGGCAGCCAGTGCCAGGCCAAAAAATGGTTGCAGCAGCTGCAACTGCCCAACGGCGGCAATCCCGCCCTGGGCCAGCCCCCGGTACCAGAATACAAAGCCTATCAGCATGCTGAAGATCGAGATGTAAGCCAGGCCGAGCCAGGCAGGTACGCTAATGCCTTTGAACGAAGCGGGGGCCCACAACCATGCCAGCGGAGCCATCAATGGCAGTGACAGCACCAGTGCCCATGAAATGACCTGCCAGCCGCCCAGCGTACGCGACAACCTGGCCCCTTCGGCATAGCCAAGACCGCAGATCAATACAGCCAGAAGCATCAGGATGTCACCCTCGGGCGCTGCGCTCAGGCCCTGCGCCAGGGCATAGGCCACGACGCACGCGCTGCCCAGGATCGAGAACAGCCAGAACGCTGGCCGTGGCCTTTCACCCCCGCGCACCACGGCGAAAATGGCGGTAGACAGCGGCAGCAGGCCAAGGAAGACAATGGTGTGGGCCGATGTCACATGCTGCAAAGCCAGCGCGGTCAGCAGCGGAAACCCCACCACCACCCCGGTTGCCACCAGCAGCAGGGGCACCAGCTGGTTGCGCTGCGGCCGCCGGGCCTTGAACAACCCGAGCATGGCCAGGGCCAGTACCCCGGCAATACTGGCACGGGCCAGGGTGAGGAACACGGGATCGAACTCCAGCACCGCCACCTTGGTTGCGGGCAATGAGGCGCTGAAAATGACCACGCCGATAAAGCCGTTGATCCAGCCGCTGAGGTTTTTTTCGGTGGTGGGGTGTTGCAGGTGGGAAGTACGTTCCATCGAGTCTCAGGCTCCAGGCTAATCGCGGCTTGCATTCAATGCATCCTAGGGCTGATGATTAATGACAATCAAAAAATTGTCATGGATACAAAGCCCGATGTCCCGTTCCCGCTACAAGCTGCTGGTAGACGCGTTTGCCGACGATATCCGCTCAGGCCGTTTGCCGCCGGGCACGCGTTTGCCTACCCATCGCCAGCTCGCAGCCAGCGAAGGGCTGGCGCTGGTCACGGCCAGTCGCGTGTATGCCGAGCTAGAGGCCATGGGGCTGGTCAGTGGCGAAACCGGGCGTGGCACTTTTGTCCGGGAAACCTCGCTACCACCAGGCCACGGTATAGACCAGCCCGACGTGATCGCGGGGATGCTGGATCTCAATTACAACTATCCCTCCTTGCCGGGCCAGGCCGAACTGTTGCGTACTGCGCTGCGGCAGTTGGCGTTGTCTGGCGATCTGGAATCGTTGTTGCGCTACCAGCCCCATGGCGGGCGCCTGCATGAGCGCGCCTCGGTCGCGAGGCACCTGGCCAGGAGCGGGTTGAATGTGCCCGCCGAACAGGTGTTGATCGTCAACGGCGCACAACACGGGTTGAGCGTGGTGCTGATGGCACTGCTCCAGCCTGGTGACGTGATCGCGGTGGACGCCTTGACCTACCCGGGTTTCAAGGCACTGGCGCTGGCCCTGCACCTTGAATTGCTGCCCATCCCGAGCACGGAAAGCGGGCCGGATCTGGATGCCCTCGCCAGG
Source organism: Pseudomonas sp. FSL R10-0056 (assembly GCF_009600105.1). NCBI lineage: Bacteria > Pseudomonadati > Pseudomonadota > Gammaproteobacteria > Pseudomonadales > Pseudomonadaceae > Pseudomonas > Pseudomonas sp. FSL R10-0056. The sequence goes on along the minus strand of NZ_WIWL01000196.1, from coordinate 12,168 downwards.
CTGTGTCGCCGTCGCTCTGTGCGTGCTGTCTACAGCATGCCGACGTTGCACAATCCGTTGGGGTGGGTGATGAGCCTGGAGCAGCGCCAACACTTGGTCGCGATCGCCCGGGCACATGATCTGCATATCATCGAAGATGCGGCCTACGCTTTTCTGGTCGATAACCCGCCGACGTCTTTGGCTGACTTGGCGCCGGAAAGAACCGTTTACGTGTCTGGGTTTTCCAAAAGTGTCGCAGCGGGTTTACGCGTGGGCTTTATCGTCGCGCCCGCAGAAAAGGTCAGTGTCCTTGAGCGGATAATCCGAGTGACTGCCTGGAATGCTCCCGGTGTGATGACCGCTATCACCAGTGCCTGGCTCGACGATGGCACCGTGACCCGGCTGGAGTCGCAAAAGCGCAAAGACGCACAGGCAAGGCAGCTCATTGCTGATGAGCAGTTGGCGGGGTTGCACAGGATCCGCCATCCTTCGTCCTACTTTGTCTGGTTGCCTCTGTCAGAGGACGCCCGGGCGGACCAGGTTGTTGCGGCGTTGGCGCGTGAGCAGGTCTCGGTGTCGACCGCGCAGCCCTTTGCAACTTCGGCCCATGTGCCCCATGCGATAAGGCTGGCGCTGGGCTCGGTGGGCATGACGGCCCTGCGTGAGGGCCTGGCGAAAGTGAAGTGGGTGGTTCAGGCCCATGCTTAGGGAGGGGCGCACTCAGGCCATGGGCGGCAACCGGCGTTTGACCGGGCTTTTTTTGATGATCGACGTATTGGTTTCGGCGTAGGCATTGAGGCCATCAAGCAGGCTGTCCAATTGCTCGATTGAACGCACATGCAGACGGGCAATAAAACAGTCATCGCCCGTCACCTTGTCGCACTCGGTGAACTGGGGGATGTTCTGGATCTGGCGCTCCACTTCCTGCAACTGCCCCGGTAGCGGTCGAATGCGGATGATGGCCTGGAGTTGATAGCCAAAGGCTTTGGGATCGACTTCCACGGTGTAACCCTTGATCACTTCGCGCTCTTCGAGCTTGCGAATGCGCTCGGCGACGCTGGGTGACGACAGGCCGCTGAGGCTGGCCAGTGTTTTCAGGGAGCTGCGTGAGTCTTGCATCAGTGCGCTGATCAACAGCTGATCTATCTCGTCGCTCATCTTTGCTCCTTAGGCCAAATTGGCAGAATGCCTTAACACTAAAGGCAAAAATGACGAATTGCCTTTTCTGGATTATGGCGCTGCATGAATCGCGATTGCCATACTGTTTCCTACTTTGAGGGAGGCAAATATGGACAAAACCACGCAACGCGGTTCGCTGGAAATGGTCGCAGCCATGCTTATCTCCGGCACCATTGGCTGGCTTGTCCTGCTAAGCGGGCAAGCAGTGCTGGATGTGGTGTTCTGGCGCTGTGTGTTTGGCGCGGTGACGTTGCTGCTGATCTGTGCGCGGATGGGTTTTTTACGCCGCGGTCTGCTGAACCGCACTACCTTTGCGCTGGTTGTTTTGAGCGGCGTGGCCATCGTTGCCAACTGGGTGTTGTTGTTCGCGTCCTACTCCAGGGCCTCAATCGCCATTGGTACGGCGGTCTACAACGTTCAGCCATTTATCCTGCTCGGTCTGGCAGCGTTGTTCCTGGGTGAAAGAATAACCCTGCACAAACTGGCCTGGCTGGTGGTGTCGTTTGTGGGCATGTTGGCGATCGTCAGCGCCCACCACGGGCAAGGGGAGAGCGGCAGTGAGTACTTGCTGGGGATTGCCCTGGCGCTGAGTGCGGCCTTGATGTACGCCGTGGCCGTGCTGATCATCAAACGCCTGCGCGGGGTCCCCCCGCACCTGATCGCGCTGATCCAGGTCAGCACCGGCGCACTGCTGCTGGCACCCCTGGCCAACGTCACTGAGCTGCCTGCTGGCGCACAGGCGTGGGGCGCCTTATTGACGCTTGGCGTAGTCCATACCGGCTTGATGTATGTACTGCTCTACGGAGCAATCCAGAAACTGCCCACGGCATTGATCGGAGCACTGAGCTTTATCTACCCCATTGCCGCGATATTCGTGGACTGGTATGCCTTTGGCCATCGCCTGGAACCGCTGCAATGGGTGGGCGTGGCGGCGATTTTAATCGCGGCAGCCGGGATTCAGCTGGGGTGGCGGGTGGGAGGGCGGCGGGTAGTGAGTGGAGGATAATGGCTGTTTAAATGCACTTGGTCACGGTGAGCGTTCATGGCCAAGTGCATTGATGGGCCTGGCTTAAATCCCCGACCGACTCATCGGGCTGATCATGCGCACGCCCAGACTCAGTGCCTGGGTTACCAGCGCTCTCATATCGGCGGTGTTTTCGTTGTTGACGCACTGCGCCAGTTTTTCGCCCAGGGTCGGCGCAGTGTCGGTGCCTTCCGGGTAAGCGCGCAGGATCAGCAGCCCGCTGTTGGTCAGAACCACTTCGTAAAAGGCTACGCCCGACATGCCGTCGAAGTGGATGTAGCCAATATCCGCCAGCCATTTGACCGTGGCCAGGAACAGGTTCTCTTCTTTTTCCAGCGCCTCGCGGTTGCTGTCCGCCAGGCCTTTGTAGTCGATAAAGCGCTCGGCAGTCAGGGTGATGGGCAAGGGGAAGTTACGGTACAGGTGGCCCAGGATCAAACCGGCATAGCAGTCGAACAATTCGATATTGTTGGACGGCAAGGTGTTGATCGAGTGAACGTTTTTTTCTGTGAGGTGACCGGCTAATCCTTTGAACATGCGAACCTCTGTCAGCTGTGTCTGTATGGCGTGACTGAATAAGCGTACCCATTGGTATAGCACAGTCATGCCCGGGGAACCTGACCTGTGGCAATTGTTACAAGGTAAGACGTATCGCCTGGAAAACCCCTAAAAAATCAGATGCATAACTGGCTATTTAAAATCAGCCTGCTATTACTGTGGGGCGCGATAACCTGCGTACGGCCCGTTTGGGCGAGGCCATTTCATATCAGGAGGATAGATGTCAAAACCCGCATGGATGCGTAACACCCTGGTGGCTGCGGCCTTGTTGAGTGTGTTGGCAGCGCCTGTTGTCTCAGCGCAGGATCGCACCCTGCAACTGGCCATTGGTGATGAGCCGACCGAAGGCTTTGATCCAATGCTGGGCTGGAGCCACGGCAGTTATCTGCTGTTGCACAGCCCTTTGCTCAAGCAAAACGATGATTTGTCCTGGAGCGGTTTTCTCCTCAGCGATTATCAGGCCAGCGCGGATGGCAAGACCTGGACCCTCAAGCTCAAGCCCGACCTCAAGTTCTCCGACGGCTCGCCACTGACCGCCAAGGACGTGGCTTACACCTACAACAATGCGGCGGCCAGTGGTGGCAAGGTTGACATGGGCAACTTCCTCAAGGCCGAGGCGGTTGATCCGCTCACGGTGCGTATTGAGCTCAAGGCGCCGCAAAGCACGTTCGTCAATGTGCTCGGTTCGCTGGGGATTGTCTCGGCAGACCAATACGACGCCAAAACCTACGCGCAAAAGCCGATTGGCGCCGGGCCTTATCGGTTGGTCAGCTACCAGCCGGGTCAGCAGTTGATCGTTGAGGCCAACCCGTACTACGCAGGGCAGAAGAACGATTTCAACAAACTGGTGTTTGTGTTCCTGGATGAAGACAGCGCTTTCGCTGCCGCCCAAAGCAAGCAGCTGGGTATTGTGCGCATCGCCCCTGCGCTGGCCGTGACGCCTGCCGCGGGCATGAAACTGTGGGTTCGCCCCAGTGTGGAAAACCGTGGCATCGTGATGCCAACCCTCGCGTCCGGTAAAAAAGATGCCCAGGGCTACCCGATTGGCAATGATGTGACGGCTGATGTGGCCATCCGCAAAGCCATCAACTACGCCATCAATCGCCAACTGCTTGCCGATCAGATTCTCGAAGGCCACGCGATCCCGGCCTACACCGGCGTGCAGGGTTTACCGTGGGATAACCCGGATGCGCTGTTCAAGGATGGCGATACCGACAAAGCCCGGCAGATACTGGAAGACGCAGGCTGGATTGAAAACGCCCATGGCATCCGTGAAAAAAACGGCCTGCCGGCCAAAATCACCCTGTGGTACGCCAGTGGCGATGCCACTCGCCGGGATCTGGCCCAGGCCGTGCGCTCAATGCTCAAGCCCGTGGGCATCGACGTAGACCTGAAGTCCGGCAGTTGGGAAACCGTTGAGCGCAACATGCACGCCAACCCGACCCTGTTTGGCTGGGGCAGCCTCGACCCGATGGAGCTTTACCATCACTACAGCAGCAAGGCGGCAGGCGTGGAATACTACAACCCCGGTTATTACCAGAACCCGGTGGTCGATCAGCATCTGCAGCAAGCCCTCGATGCGCCGACCTGGCAGCAGGCGGTGCCGTTCTGGCAGCAAGTGGAGTGGGACGGCAAAACCGGCGTCGGCGTTAAAGGAGATGCCGCCTGGGCCTGGTTGCTCAATGTTCAGCACACTTACCTCACCGATGAGTGCATCGATCTGGGTAAGGGCGCCCCGGAAATCCACGGTTCCTGGTCGCTGCTCAACAGCGTTGATCACTGGAAGTGGACCTGCCGGTGATCCGCGGCCTATCGCTGTTTGTGCTGCGTTTGCTGGGCCTGCTGCTGGTAACGGCAGCGGGCACCTTTGCCTTGCTCAGTTTTTCTCCGGTAGACCCGATCCGGGCCTATATAGGTAACGATCTGTTGCACGTACCGCCCGAGCAATATCCATTGATTGCGGCGCGCTGGGGGCTCGATCTGCCGTTATGGGAGCGCTTTTTGCGCTGGTTCGGGCAAATGCTGCAAGGCGATTTCGGTTATTCAATGCTCTATAACGCGCCGGTCTCGCAGGTGATTGGAGAGCGGTTTGCCACCTCCTTTGCACTGCTGTTTTCGGCCTGGCTGTTTTCCGGCATCGTCGGCCTGGCCATGGGGCTGACGGCCGGGCGTTATTTGAACCGTTGGCCTGATCGCCTTATTTCGACGCTGTCCTATGTGCTGGCATCCATGCCGACGTTCTGGATTGGCCTGCTGTTGCTGTCACTGTTTGCCGTGACGCTCAACTGGGCGCCGATCTGCTGCGCCTGGACCCCCGGCAGCAATGCCGAAACCGCAACCTGGGGCGACAAGTTGCGACACTTGATCCTGCCCATGCTGGCCCTGGGTGTACTGGGCGTGGGCAATATCGCCCTGCATACCCGCTCGCGGGTGGCTGAAGTGATGAACAGCGAATTTATTCGTTTCGCCCATGCCCAGGGCGACAAAGGCTGGCCGCTGATCAACTTTCATATCCTGCGCCATGCCATCACCCCGGCCTTGTGCCTGCAATTTGCCTCGGTGGGGGAGTTGATCGGCGGTTCGTTGCTGGCTGAAAAAGTGTTCGCTTATCCAGGCCTGGGGCAGGCCACGATCGATGCCGGATTACGCGGCGATATTCCATTGTTGATGGGGATCGTGATGTTCTGTGCGGTGCTGGTATTCACCGGCAACAGCATTGCCAACGCGCTGTTACTGCGCCTTAACCGCGGGGCGGCGCGCCAGGTATGACCTACAACCCCAATCGCGCCTTGCTAAGGCTCTGCCTCTCGTTGCTGATGCTGCTGGGGTTGATCGCCTACGGTATCTCAATCATCAACATTGATGTCTCCTTGGATCTGCTGGCACGGCGCCTGCCACCGTCTGCCGAGTACTGGTTTGGCACTGACAGCCTGGGCCGTGATCTGTGGCTGCGGTGTTTTCAGGGGATGACCACCAGCCTGCAGATCGGCCTGACCGCAGCGTTCAGCAGCGGTTTTCTGGCGATGCTGGCCGCCAGTCTGTGTGCGCTGAACAAAACCCTGGATTACCTGATTCGCGGGCTGATCGACAGCATGCTGGCGCTGCCGCATTTGTTGCTGCTGGTATTGATTTGCTTCACCTTGGGCGGTGGCAAGCAGGGGGTCATCCTGGCCGTGGCGCTGACCCACTGGCCACGCCTGGCCCTGATCCTGCGCGGCGAGATCCTGCGTATCCGCGAGACCGATTTTGTGATGCTCTCCCATCGCCTGGGCAACAGCAGCTTCTATCGCTGGCGTCATCACTTGTTGCCGTTGCTGATGCCGCAGTGGATCGTCGGTACCCTGTTGATGTTCCCCCACGCAGTTCTGCATTCGGCGGCGTTGAGTTTCCTGGGCTTCGGCCTGGCGCCCCATGATCCGTCATTGGGCCTGTTGCTGGCCGATGCGCTAAGGTATTTGAGCAGTGGTGCCTGGTGGCTGGCGTTTTTTCCGGGTTTGATTCTGGTGGGCCTGGTACTGGTTTTTGACCAGTTTGCACGGGCATTGCAGCAGCTCTGGATAAGGATTACCTGATGCTGAAATTCGACCGGTTTGCGATCGACGTTGCGCACTATCATTGGTTGGGCCATAAAACCTGGCATCCGCTGCTGAGCAATATCTCCCTTGAAGTACGCCCCGGAGAATTGACGGCGCTGGTGGGCTCCAGCGGCGAAGGCAAAAGCCTGCTGCTGCAAAGTGCCTTGGGCTTGCTCCCTGAAAACATGCGTTGTCGCGGCGAAATAGTGCTCGACGGGCAGGTGCTGGGGGAGGCCGGCAAGGTCAATCAGCGGGGCAAAGCCCTGTGCTATGTACCCCAGGGTGTCAACGCCCTGAACCCGCTGATCAAGGTCGGGCCGCAATTGCAGCGTGCTGCGCACTTGAGCGGGGTCAGGCTGGGGCTTGGCGATGTGGCCGAGCAGCTCACGCACTACAACCTCAAGCCAGAACTGGTGGACGAATTCCCGCGCATGTTGTCAGGGGGCATGGCCAAGCGCGTTCTGGCCAGTTGCGCGGCCTTGACTCCTGCGCGTTATATCCTCGCGGACGAGATCACCTCATGGCTGGATGACGAACATGCCTGCCAACTGTTGACCCATCTCAAGGGCTTTTGCCTGCAAGGTCGGGGGATTTTGTGGGTGACCCATGATCTGGCCCTGGCGGCGCGCTTTGCCGACAGGATCGCTGTGTTGCATCAGGGCGAGCTGCACGAAACCCTGAGTGCCCTGGAACTGCGCGAAAACGGCGGCAGCCCCTGGTTGCAGTCGTTGTGGGCAGCCTTGCCGGAACAACAGTTTTTTGCCCGGCGGGTGCCGGAATATGCTTGAGGTCCAGCAATTAAGCATTGTCCAGGATGGCCGGCAGCTCTGGGACTGTGTGTCGTTTCAGGTGCGGCCGGGGGAGCGTCAGGGCATCTCGGCGCCCAGCGGTTATGGCAAAACCACCCTGGGCCGGGTGCTGGCGCAATGGCAGTCAGCAACCTCGGGCAGCATCACCGTGGATGGCAAAGCGCTTGCGAAAAAGGGCTATTGCCCGGTGCAGCTGGTGCCGCAGCATCCTGAACAGACCTTCAACCCTTATCGCACAACGGGCGAGAGCCTGCGTGATGCCTGGTCGCCAGATGCCGCCTGGCTGGCACGCCTGGCGGTGAACCCCGGGTGGTTGGCCCGTCGCCCGGACGAATTGTCTGGCGGAGAACTGGCGCGTATCGCTTTGCTCAGGGCGCTGGATCCGCGCACCCGCTACCTGATTGCCGATGAAGTGACGGCGCAACTGGATGCGCATGTACAGGCGCAGGTGTGGCAAGTCTTGCTCGAAGAGACCAGGCGTCGGGAGCTGGGGATGATTGTGTTCAGTCACAACAAGGCGTTGTTGCAGAAGGTATGTTCGAGTATCTGGCTGCCCTAGCCTCGCACGGCTCGTCAACTGCTACGGAGCGGGCCATGCAGTTCGCAGTATTCAACCCATTCCATGCCGGCCATTTGCGCCACTTCGCGATGCACTTCAAGGCGCTGGGCCTCGAATTCTTGCGGGCTGGCGCTGGTCAATTGCAGGGTCAGCTCCCAGGCGAAAAATCCCAGACGCTCAGCCTCGGCCTCAAAGGCTTCGTTCAAGCGTTCCTGGCGATATTCCTTTATCGATTGGCCGATAGCGCGGGCGGCCAATGGGTTCAATGTCTCAAGCGCCACGACCAGTTCAGGGTGGTCACTGAGAAAGCGATCAAGTGCTTTTTGATGTCGGGTGCCGGGTTCGGTCACAACTGATTTCCTCGTAAACAGGCAGGGTGTGCTTGCCGGTGATGATGAACACTACATCAATACCGAGCAGAGTAATGGCCGCCAGATAGTCGGCGCGGGGCAAGGTGATATCGCGCTCATAGTAGCTTTGTGCATGGCGCCCCACACCCCCCGCATCCGCCAGTTGTGCCTGTGTCAGTTTCAGGCGCAAACGCTCATGTTTGAGTCGCTCACCGTATGTGTTCATAAACATCGCCTATGTCAGGCATTAAGGGTTTGAAAAAATAGTAGGCCAAATGAAGAAATTGGGAAAGATGGGCGGTGAATAACGACCCGTTTTTGTAAGCACAAGCAGGAGGGCAAAAGGCACTCCTGCCTGGCCGTGTCGCTTACAACGTCGGTTTTTTCTCTGTTTCTGGCAGGAACCAGTTCAACAGCAGGGCACAGATACCGCCTGTAGCCACACCTGACTCCAGTACGTTACGCAGAGCTGCAGGCATATGCGCCAGGAACTCAGGCACTTGCGATACGCCCAGGCCCAGCGCCAGGGACACGGCAATGATCAGCAGGGCGCGGCGGTCCAGGGTAATGCTGGCCAGAATATTGATGCCCGATGCGGCAACGGCGCCGAACATCACCATGGCCGCACCGCCCAGTACCGGCTCAGGCACTGCCTGAATCGCACCGGCAACGCTGGGGAACAGGCCCAGCAGGATCAGCATGCCGGCAATCCACACACCGATATGGCGGCTGGCGATACCGGTGAGCTGGATGACACCGTTGTTCTGGGCAAACACCGAACTCGGGAAGGTGTTGAAGATACCCGCCAGAAACGAGTTGGCGCCGTTGACCAGCACACCGCCCTTGATGCGCTGCATCCACACCGGGCCTTCAACCGGCTGGCGCGACACCTTGCTGGTGGCCGTGACGTCACCGATGGCTTCCAGCGACGTGACCAGGTAGATCACCAGCATGGGAATAAACAGCGCCCAGGAAAACCCCAGGCCGAAATGCAAGGGCATTGGCACCTGGAACAGCTCGGCCTGGTGCATGCCGGTGAAGTCCAGGCGGCCCAGGTAGCCTGCCAGGGCGTAGCCCACGGCCAGGGCGATAACAATGGCGCAACTGCGCATCCACACCAGCGGGATGCGGTTAAGGATCACGATAATGGCCAGCACCACACCCGAGAGCATCAGGTTTTCGCCGTTGGCGAAGGTACCGTTGCCCATGGCCGTGAAGCCGCCGCCCATGCTGATCAGGCCGACCTTGATCAGGGTCAGGCCGATCATCAGTACCACGATGCCGGTGACCAGCGGGGTGATCATGCGTTTTACAAAAGGCAGGATGCGCGAGATACCCATTTCGACAAACGAGCCGGCAATCACCACGCCAAAGATCGCCGCCATCACGCCTTCAACCGGCGTGCCTTGCTTGACCATCAGTGCGCCGCCGGCAATCAGCGGGCCGACAAAGTTGAAACTGGTGCCCTGGACGATCAGCAGCCCGGCGCCAAAGGGGCCAAAGCGTTTGCACTGAACAAAGGTAGCGATACCGGAGATCACCAGCGACATGGAGACAATCAGGTTGGTATCACGGCTGGACACACCCAGGGCCTGGCAGATCAGCAGGCCGGGGGTGACGATCGGCACAATAATGGCCAGCAGGTGCTGCAGGGCGGCCAGAAAGGCGATCCACGGCTTGGGACGGTCTTCAAGACCTAAGACCAGCTCGCTGGTTTGGGACTCGGCTTCGTGCGGGGTTTTAAGAGAGGTCATGGCGAGCGCCCTGGAAAAAAGAGCGCGATTCTACTGGTGTTGAGCCATTACGCCCAGTGTTGGATTGCGCAGGGCCTGACTTGCTGTGGGAGCGGGCTTGCTCGCGATAGCAGCCACTCGGTCTATCAGATAAACCGCGTCGCCTGCATCGCGAGCAAGCCCGCTCCCACAGTAAGGGGGGGATTACAGGTGCAACGCATGCCCCAGCGCACGCAACGCGGCTTCCTGGACGGCTTCGCCCAGGGTCGGGTGCGCGTGGATGGTGCCGGCGATGTCTTCCAGGCAGGCGCCCATTTCCAATGACTGGCCAAAGGCCGTCGACAACTCCGAAACACCCGCGCCTACGGCTTGCCAACCGACAATCAGGTGGTTGTCACGTCGCGCCACAACCCGCACAAAGCCGGTTTTGGCTTCCAGGGTCATGGCCCGGCCATTGGCAGAGAACGGAAAGCTGGCGCTGATGCAGTCCAGACCGGCCTCTTGCGCCTCAACCGGGGTTTTGCCCACCACGACGATTTCGGGATCGGTAAAACACACCGCGGCAATCGCCGCAGGGCTGAACTCACGCTGTTTGCCGGCAATGATTTCGGCAACCATCTCACCCTGGGCCATGGCCCGGTGGGCCAGCATCGGCTCGCCGGTCAGGTCACCAATCGCCCAGACATTGCGCATGCTGGTGTGGCAACGGTTGTCGACGCGAATCGCCGGGCCGTTCATGGTCAGCGCCAGCGCTTCAAGGTTGAAGCCTTGTGTACGCGGCCGACGACCCACCGCCACCAGCACCTGATCGGTTTCCAGGGTCTGGCTCTGGCCCATGCGGTCACGCATCGACAGGGTTTTGCTGCTGGCCTGGAAACCTTCGACGCTGTGCTCCAGATACAGGGTAATCCCCAGTGCCTTGAGGGATTCTGCCACGGGCAAGGTCAGGTCTTTGTCGTAAGTTGGCAGGATACGGTCACGGGCTTCAACCACCGTGACTTCGGCCCCCAGCTTGCGGTAGGCGATCCCCAGTTCCAGGCCGATATAGCCAGCGCCAACCACGGTCAGGCGTCGGGGAATGGTGGTGGGCTGCAGGGCTTCGGTGGACGAAATGATCGCCCCGCCAATGGGCAGGATCGGCAGGTCGACCGTTTGCGAGCCGGTGGCCAGCAACAGATGTTCGCATTCGATGCGCTGGCCGCCGACTTCAACCGCCTTGCCGTCGAGGATTTTGGCCCAGCCGTGAATGACCTTGACGTTGTTCTTTTTCAGCAGAGCGCCGACGCCGCTGGTCAGGCGATCAACAATGGTGTTTTTCCATTGCACGCTCTGGCCGATGTCCAGGGTCGGGGCCTGGGTCTTGATCCCCAGCGGTGAAGTACCGGTGCTGTAGCGCTGGGTGGCATGGAACTGTTCGGCAACGTGGATCAGGGCCTTGGACGGGATGCAGCCGACGTTCAGGCAGGTACCGCCCAGCGACTGGCCTTCGATCAGGACCGTCGGAATGCCCAGCTGGCCGGCGCGGATCGCCGCCACATAGCCGCCGGGGCCGCCGCCGATAATCAGCAGCGTGGTGTGTTGGGTTGGCTGCATGTTCACTCCACAAACAGGGTGGCAGGTTGTTCGAGCAAGCCACGCATGGCCTGGATAAATTGCGCCGCGTCCATGCCGTCGACCACACGATGGTCGAAGGAGCTGGAGAGGTTCATCATTTTGCGCACCACGATCTGGCCTTTGACCACCACCGGGCGCTCGACGATGCGGTTGACGCCAATGATCGCCACTTCGGGCAGGTTGACCACCGGTGTGCTGACAATCCCGCCCAAGGCTCCCAGGCTGGTCAGGGTGATGGTCGAGCCGGTGAGTTCCTCGCGGGTAGCCTTGCCGGTGCGTACGGCGTTGGCCAGGCGGGCGATTTCATCGGCGGCGCCCCACAGGTTGAGGGTCTCGGCATGGCGCACCACAGGCACCATCAAACCACCGTCGCTTTGCGCGGCGACGCCGATATGGGCGGCGCCAAAGCGGGTGATGATTTGCGCTTCGTCGTCGTAGCGCACGTTGATCTGCGGGAAGTCGCGCAAGGCCACGACCATGGCCCGCAGCAGAAACGGCAACAGGGTCAGTTTGCCGCGGCTGTCCCCCCATTTTTGGTTGAGCTGGGCACGCAGTTCTTCCAGGGCGGTGACGTCCACTTCCTCGACATAGCTGAAGTGTGCGGCACGGCGCTTGGCGTCCTGCATGCGTTGGGCGATCTTGCGGCGCAGGCCGATCACCGGGATCTGTTGCTCGTCGTTGCGCAGGGCGTAACCGCTGGCCGGTGCCACGCTGGTTGCGGTGTCGCGGGCCAGGTATGCATCCAGGTCGTCATGCAGGACACGGCCCGCCGGGCCGCTGCCAACCAC